>MEFT01000014.1 GCA_001725215.1 Clostridium sp. SCN 57-10 | reverse complement strand
ATGATCGACATGGCGATCCGCCTGAACAAGAAGGGCTTTATCAAGTCGCCGATGCACTTCGATTTCGTCATGGGCGTTAACGGCGGCATCACTGGGGAGCCGCGCGACCTGATCTTTATGGCTGAGAGCATCCCCGCAGGTTCGACCTGGACGGTGGCCGGCGTCGGTCGCTATGAATTCCCGATGGCCGTTATGGGCATCATTATGGGTGGACACGTCCGCGTCGGCTTTGAAGATAACGTATACATCTCCAAGGGCGTGCTCGCCAAGAGCAATGCCGAGCTGGTGGAAAAGGTTGTCCGCCTGGCAAACGAGCTGGGCCGCCCTGTCGCAACACCCGCTGAAGCGCGCCAGATCCTTGGCCTCAAGCCCCGCGCATAAACCGAAGGTTTATTTTCGATAAAAAATTAGGAGGAAATCATCATGACTATGAAGGGCAACAAATACGGCGTACATCGCGTCATCGAGCCGAAGGGCGTTCTTACTCAGGCGGCCTACAAAATCGACAACGACATGACCAAGCGCTATTCGAACGAGATCATCTGCGATGTCATCTCGCTCAACATCGACTCCGCCTCGTTCACTCAGATTGAAGAAGCCTGCAACCACGACGAGAAGAAGATCGGCGAAATGATCATGGGCATCGTCGCAGAGCGCGGCAAGCAGCAGAACCCGGTCACCGGCTCGGGCGGCATGTTCATCGGCAAGGTCGCTTACATCGGCGAAGACCTTGTGGACAAGTGCGGCCTGAAGGTCGGCGATAAGATTGCCTCCCTCGTTTCGCTGTCGATGACCCCGCTTAAGATTGAAAAAATCAAGGAAATCCACATGGACATCGACCGTGTTGACATTGACGGCCAGGCTGTTCTCTTCGAGAGCGCCATCTATGCCAAGCTGCCCGATGACATGAGCGAAGCGCTTGCTCTGGCTGCGCTTGACGTAGCCGGCGCTCCCGCGCAGGCCCGAAAGCTGCCCAAGGAGGGCGACAGCGTCCTCATCCTCGGCGCGAACGGCAAGTCCGGCGTGCTCTGCGGCTACGAGGCCATGAAGGCCGTCGGCCCGAAGGGCAACGTTGTCGGTGTCGTCCGCAATCCCTCGCAGGTCGCCGGTCTGCTTGAGCTCGGCGTATTCCACAAGGTCATCGTCGCTTCCGCGACCGAGCCGGTTGCCGTTCTCGAGGCTGCTCTCGCTGCCAACGACGGCAAGGAATACGATGTTTCGATCTCGTGCGTCAACATCGAGAGCTGCGAAATGTCCGCCATCCTGCCCGTCCGTGACGACGGCATCGTCTACTTCTTCTCCATGGCGACCAGCTTCACCAAGGCCGCTCTGGGCGCGGAAGGCATCGGCAAGGACGTCACCATGATCGTCGGCAACGGCTACACGAAGGATCACGCCGAGATCACGCTCAACGTGCTTCGCGAGAGCCCGAAGCTCCGCAAGCTGTTTGACGAGAAGTACGTTTAATTAATTAACAGCAATAAGGCCGGAGGGTGAATAACCCTCCGGTGTCAACGTCTCAACCAAAACACATTAGGAGGAACCATCATGGCTAAGTTTAGAAACAGCCGCGAGAACGGAATGTTCAAAGACATCCCCCTTGAACAGTGGAATGACTGGCGCTGGCAGGTCAGAAATCGCATCGAAACGCTTGACGATCTGAAGAAGCTCGTAAGCCTTTCCGCTGAGGAAGAGGACGGCGTGAAGAAGACCCTCGACACGCTGCGCATGGCCGTTACCCCGTACTATATGTCGCTCATCGACCTTAGCGACCCGCACGATCCGGTGCGTCGCCAGGCGATTCCGACGGCGGCCGAGATTCATAAGTCTGAGGCCGACCTGCTCGATCCTCTCCACGAGGATACCGACTCGCCGACCCCCGGCCTGACCCACCGCTATCCCGACCGTGTCCTGCTGCTCATCACCGACCAGTGCTCGATGTACTGCCGTCACTGCACGCGCCGCCGTTTCGCCGGCCAGCATGACAGCGCCGTCGCCATGGAGCAGATTGACAAGGCCATCGAGTATATCCGTGCGCACGAAGAAGTCCGCGACAAGTCCGCGACGTTCTGCTTTCCGGCGGCGACGCGCTTCTCATGCCCGACGATGTCCTCGAGGAGATCATCTCGAAGCTGCGCGCCATCGAGCACGTCGAGATCATCCGCATCGGCTCGCGCACCCCGGTCGTGCTGCCCCAGCGCATTACGCCGGAGCTGTGCAATATGCTTAAGAAGTATCATCCCATTTGGCTCAACACCCACTTCAACCATCCGAACGAGATCACCGAAGAGTCTGCCGCTGCTTGCGCCCGTCTGGCCGACGCCGGTGTGCCGCTTGGCAACCAGACCGTTCTGCTCGCGGGCGTCAACGACTGCGTGCACGTCATGAAGAAGCTGGTGCAGAAGCTCGTCCAGATCCGCGTCCGTCCGTACTATATCTATCAGTGCGACCTGTCCTACGGCCTCGAGCACTTCCGTACCCCCGTGGCGAAGGGCATCGAGATCATCGAAGCGCTGCGCGGCCATACTTCGGGCTACTGCGTGCCGACCTTTGTGGTTGATGCGCCGGGCGGCGGCGGCAAGACCCCCGTTATGCCGAACTACGTCATTTCGCAGAGCGCGCATAAGGTCATCCTGCGCAACTTTGAAGGCGTGATCACGACCTACACCGAGCCCGAGGTTTACCACGAGACCTGCCAGTGTGAGGTTTGCCGTGGTGAGAAGAAGGTCGAGCTGGTCGGCGTCGCCGGTCTGGAGCAGGGTCAGCAGCTTTCGCTTGAGCCGAAGGATCTTGCTCGCGCGAAGCGCACCCAGCACTAAACTGCCGCACGCGCGGTGACAGAAAGGGCAAACGATGAACAGTAAACTTAACCTGAACCAGGAACTGATCGTGAAGGCCAGAGAATCTGCCTCCCATGTGGCGGACAGCGTTCAAGACTTCATTGATCTGCATACCACAGTCACCGTCGAGCGCGCCGTCTGCCGTCTTCTCGGCATTGACGGCGTGAACGACGTCGACGTGCCCCTGCCCAACGTAGTTGTTGATCATCTGAGCGACCGCGGCCTGCTGCAAGGCGGCGTAGCTTATTTCATCGGCAACGCAGTGGCAGAGACCGGTCTTGATCCCCAGGGCGTTGCCGAGAGCATCAGCGCCGGGACGCTTGACCTGTCGAAGCTTCCCATCCACACCGAAGAGGAGATCCGCGCCGCCATTATGCCGGTTGCAGAGGCAAATGTGGAGCGCATCCGCGGAAACGTTGCATCGCGCAACGAGAAGCTCGGCCGCTTCGGCGACAAGGAAGGCCCCTATCTTTACGTTATCGTGGCAACGGGTAACATCTACGAAGATATCACGCAGGCTTGCGCTGCGGCAAAGCAGGGCGCAGATATCATCGCCGTTATCCGTACCACGGGACAGAGCCTGCTTGACTATGTGCCCTACGGCGCCACCACGGAAGGCTTTGGCGGCACCTATGCCACGCAGGAAAACTTCCGCCTGATGCGCGCTGCGCTTGACAAGGTGGGCGAAGAGGTCGGGCGCTATATCCGCCTGTGCAACTATTGCTCGGGTCTGTGCATGCCCGAAATCGCCGCCATGGGCGCGCTTGAGCGACTTGACGTCATGCTCAACGACGCGCTGTACGGCATTCTGTTCCGCGACATCAACATGAAGCGCACCATCGTCGACCAGTATTTCTCGCGCGTTATCAACGCGTTTGCGGGTGTTATCATCAACACCGGCGAGGACAACTATCTGACGACGGCAGATGCCGTCGAGGAAGCGCACACCGTGCTTGCCTCGCAGTTCCTCAACGAGCAGTTCGCCCTCAAGGCGGGTCTGCCCGAAGAACAGCAGGGCCTCGGCCACGCGTTTGAAATCTCGCCCGATGTGGAAAACGGCTTTGTGTACGAGCTGGCACAGGCGCAGATGGCTCGCGAAATCTTCCCCAAGGCGCCGCTTAAGTATATGCCCCCCACAAAGTTCATGACGGGCGATATCTTCCGCGGTCATGTGCAGGACGCGTTGTTTAACATGGTCACCGTCATGACGGGGCAGAAGCTGCATCTGCTCGGCATGCTGACCGAAGCGATTCACACGCCCTTCATGTCAGACCGTGCGCTTTCCATCGAGAACGCGCAGTATATCTTCCGCACCATGAAGGATCTGGGCGACGAGCTTGTCTTCAAAGACGGCGGCATTATGCAAACCCGCGCCAATGAGGTGCTTGCGCATGCGACCGAGCTGCTTGGCGAAATCGAGCAGCTGGGCCTGTTCGGTACGCTGGAGCGCGGCATTTTCGCCGACATCAAGCGCCCGCAGGATGGCGGCAAGGGCCTGAGCGGCGTTGTCAAAAAAGACGCTCAGTATTTCAATCCCTTTATTGAGCTGATGAAAGGGGTGCGCGCATGAGCTCGGGACTTTACAATACCGCGAAAAGCGACTTTGACAAGACCTTAGATCTGACGCAGCTTCGCCCTTATGGCGACACGATGAACGATTCCAAGGTACAGATGAGCTTCACTCTGCCCGTCAAGGATGACGACAGAGGCGCCGAAGCGGCCCGCCTGATCGCCAAGAAGATGGGCATGACCGAGCCGTCCGTCGCGCTGCGCAAGCCGCTCGACAAGGACTATACCTTCTATGTCGTTTACGGCGCTGTCAACCATTCGGTCGACTACACGAAGATCGAGGTGCAGGCGGTCGAGACCGAAACCATGTCGATGGAAGAGGTCAACGAGTATATCCAGCAGAACATCGGCCGCAAGATTGTGATCGTCGGTGCCTCCACGGGAACCGACGCACATACGGTCGGCATCGACGCCATCATGAACCGCAAGGGCTTTGCGGGACATTACGGCCTCGAGCGCTATGAGATGATCGACGCGTATAACCTCGGCTCTCAGGTGCCCAACGAGGAGATGATCCGCAAGGCGGTCGAGCTGAAGGCCGACGTACTGCTCGTTTCGCAGACCGTCACCCAGAAGGATGTGCATGTTCAGAACCTGACGGAGCTCATCGAGCTGCTTGAAGCAGAGAACCTGCGTGACAAGTTCGTCGTTTGCTGCGGCGGCGCACGCGTCACGCATGAGCTCGCCAAAGAGCTTGGTTACGACGCAGGCTTTGGTGCTGGCAAGTATGCCGACGATGTCGCTTCCTTTGCCGTGGTCGAACTGGTCAATCGCGGACTCTGCAAGTAAAATAACCATGCAAAAGCCGTTTCCGAAAGGAAACGGCTTTTGTTATGTAATCAACATACTATCGTATAGGGGCTCGCACGCCCTCGATGTGCAAAAAACGAATGCGGCGTATATCATAGCTTGCAAGCGGGCGCATGTCGGCGTTAAACGAGTGGGCTGCGACGTAGATATTTCCGAGCGTCGGAAATCCATCAATACGGACAATGACCGGCGTATGATGGTAATATGGGTGCTGGGTGGCAAGCTGCACAACGTCGCCGATCTCCATGCTGCCGATGCCGGTTTCCGCACCATAAGGGCCGGCGCCTTGATTGGATACCATGAAATCGTAGAAGTACTGCACGCTAGACCAGGAAGGCGCGCGATTGTTTGTGCTGATGTAATACCAGCCGTAAACCGGCGTATAATTCATGACACCCGCGCCCGCGAAGACGCATTGGCTTGCATAGTTGGTGCAGTCTCCGCCAATCTTTTCAAAATCGTAATAAGCGGGGTTGCGCCCGTAAGCCCAGCGGTGGGCATAGGCGACGGCGGCCTCCCGGTCATACTCAAGCTGTCTAAACTGCGGCATAATTCACCTCCGTGGCGTTATGACACAGTTTATGCGGCGGCCGGGGAGAACTTCACAAAAGGGGGACGGCGTGTACCGTCCCCCTTTAAACATCAGATTACTTCCGGCTCATGGGCGTCAACCAACAGCGTGTCGTTTGCGCAGTCGACAACCACTTCGGAGCGTGGGGCAATGTCACGGCTGACGAGCAGACGTGCAATCAACGTTTCCACCTCGCGCTGGATGAGCCGCTTGAGCGGACGCGCGCCGTAGACGGGGTCGAAGCCGTGCTCCACGATATATACCTTGGCGGCGTCGGTCACGGTAAGCGTCAGTTCGCGTGCGGTGAGACGATGCGCAAGGTCATCGAGCAAAAGATCTACAATGCGGGTGATCTGGTCGCGTGCCAGCGGCTTGTAAAACACGATCTCGTCGAGGCGGTTGAGGAACTCGGGTCGGAACGCGCGCCGCAGAAGCTGCTCCACGCTTTCTTTCGCTTCCTCGCTCAGCGCGCCATTCTCGTCGATACCGTCAAGAATGAAATCGGAGCCGATGTTGGACGTCAGGATGATGATGGTGCTCTTGAAATCGACCACGCGGCCTTGGCTGTCGGTGATGCGGCCGTCGTCCAGCACCTGAAGCAGCACGTTGAACACGTCGGGGTGCGCCTTTTCAATCTCGTCAAATAAGACGACGGTATAGGGATGGCGGCGTACCGCTTCGGTCAGCTGTCCGCCCTCCTCGTAGCCGACATATCCCGGAGGCGCGCCAATGAGACGCGAGACCGAATACTTTTCCATATACTCGCTCATGTCGATGCGCACCATGTTGTGCTCATCGTCAAATAGCGCTTCAGCCAGTGCGCGCGCAAGCTCGGTTTTGCCAACTCCGGTCGGGCCGAGGAACAAAAACGAGCCGATCGGGCGATTGGGGTTTTGAATACCGGCGCGCGAGCGGATGATGGCGTCCGCCACCTTCTGCACGGCTTCGTCCTGACCGATGACGCGGCGGTGAAGCTGCTCGTCGAGATGCAGCAGCTTTTCGCGCTCGCCCTCCATCAGGCGCGAAACGGGGATACCTGTCCACCGCGCCACGATGCGCGCGATTTCCTCCTCCGTTACCTTGTCGCGCAGCAGCGAGCCGCTGCGGCCGTTTTCGGCAAGCGCTTCTTCAGCAGACAGCTCCTTTTGCAACGCGGGCAGCTTGCCGTATTTCAGCTCTGCGGCACGGTTGAGGTCATACTCGCTCTGCGCCCGCTCAATCTGCGCGTTGACCTGCTCAATTTCGGAGCGGAGACGCTGCACTTTGCCGATGGCGTTTTTCTCGTTGTCCCATTGGGCGCGCATGGCGGAGAACTGCTCGCGCATTTGCGCGAGATCGCGCTGAATCTCCGTCAGGTGCTCTTTCGAAAGCCGGTCGGTCTCTTTTTTGAGCGCCGCCTCTTCGATTTCAAGCTGCATGATGTGGCGCGAGATTTCGTCCAGCTCGGCGGGCATCGAGTCGATCTCCGTTCGGATGAGGGCGCACGCCTCATCGACAAGGTCGATTGCCTTGTCAGGAAGGAAGCGGTCGGAAATATAGCGGTTCGATAGGGTTGCCGCCGCGATAAGAGCCTGATCCTGAATTTTTACGCCGTGGAACACCTCATACCGCTCTTTCAGGCCGCGCAGAATGGAAATGGTGTCCTCTACGCTCGGCTCGTCGATGAGCACCGGCTGGAAGCGGCGTTCAAGCGCGGCGTCCTTTTCAATGTATTTGCGGTATTCGTCAAGCGTCGTCGCGCCGATGCAGTGCAGCTCGCCGCGCGCAAGCAGCGGTTTTAAGAGGTTGCCGGCGTCCATCGCACCGTCGGTTTTGCCCGCGCCGACGATGGTGTGCAGCTCATCGATAAACAGAATGATTTTGCCTTCGCTCTGCTTGATCTCGTTGAGCACGGCCTTGAGGCGCTCTTCAAACTCGCCGCGGAACTTTGCGCCCGCGATCAGTGCGCCCATATCGAGCGCAAAAATTTTGCGGTCGCGCAGGCCGCTGGGCACGTCGCCGCGTACGATGCGCAGCGCCAGACCCTCTGCGATCGCCGTTTTGCCGACGCCGGGCTCGCCGATGAGGCACGGATTGTTCTTCGTTTTGCGCGACAGAATGCGAATGACGTTGCGGATCTCATTGTCGCGTCCGATGACGGGGTCAAGCTTTTGGTTGCGCGCCAGCTCGACCAGGTCGTGGCCGTATTTTTTCAGCGCCTCGTAGGTGCTTTCGGGATTGTCGCTCATGACGCGCGCGCTGCCGCGCACCTCTTTGAGGGCGGAGAGAAACGCGTCGCGTTTGACGCCTTGCGCGGCAAACAGACGTTTCAGCGTCGCGTCCGGCTTGTCAATCAAACCGAGTACGAGATGCTCGACCGAGGTATACTCGTCGCGCATCTGCTCGGCCTGTTTTTCGGCCTCGTTCAGCGCGAGGTCGAGCTCGCGGGACACATAAATTTTGTCTGCCTCGCGCCCTCCGCCGCTGACACGCGGCAGCGAGGAAAGCGCCTGCTCCACGGCGCGGGAAAGCGCATCGCCGTTTGCGCCGCATTTTTGCATCAGCTCGCGCGTCAGGCTTTGCTCCTGCGCAAGCAGTGCGTGCAGCAGGTGAAGCTGCTCGACCTGCGGGTTGCCGTATTCGGTGGCGGTGGTTTGCGCCTGCTGGATGGCCTCCAGCGATTTCTGGGTCAGCTTCTGCATGTTCATAAATGGTTCCTCCTTTGGGAATCACTAAATTGACGGATTGGATTTCAGATGCTCGCGATAGCTCTGAGCAAGCTCACGCGGCGCGTGCGGGTCGCCGAGGCGGTCAAACCAGTGCTTAAGCGCGTTGTCAAACAGGCGGATATAGCCCGCAATGCACGCACCGAGCGACTCGCCGGCACAATCTTCGGGGCGTGCGAGCGTGCGCGTCAGGCGGCCCGGCTCGATTTCACTGCGCGACACGCCGAGCAGGCGGCGTTCCAGCTCATCCCATACGGTGAAAAACTCGGTTGCGTGGTCGAGCAGCGCGGCGTTTTGCGTGCGAAGCGTGACGCGCAGCCGGCCCGCAAAATCGGGATCGGCACCGAACAGCTCAAGCTGATAGCGCGCCGTGGGGTTATATTTATAGGCAATCGCAGAACGCAACGCCATCTGCCCTTCGCCCTGGCGCTCGAGCAGGCGCAGGGAGCCGCTGCTTCCCAAAAGCGCCTCCACGGCTTCAAACACCTCGCGCACCTGCATTTCGGGTGTCGACATAGAGAGATATTCGGCCAGAATACGGTTAATCAGGCTGGAGCGATTGGTTTTCATGGCGTAGGCGGCGCGGTCGATACGGGTGACGACCTCGTCGCTCAGCACAAGGCTATAAACACTTTTTTGCATGGAACACCTCCGAGGCTTGGTATATTTATATTCTAGCACATATTATTAAATCGTCAATCTGTTTATATAAATGTTCATACGAAATTAAAAAAGACGCCCGGCGGGCGTCAGGGAGGAAAGCAGGGCGAATCAGAGCTGACAGGTTCGCATTTCTTCACGAAGAAGGTGCAGCAGGTGAGAATAGCGAAGCTGAAGCGCCTTCATCTCAAAAATGCAGGAGGATACGAGCTCAGGGTCGGTCACATATTCAAAATAATCGCGCGCGGCGTCGAGCGAGCGCTTGGTTTGGGTAATTTCGTTCATAAGAGTTTGCGCCGCCGGCGAGAGCTGTTCTTTTCGCTTGCTTTTTCGTTCCGTTTGTTCCATGATTGGCATAACAGCACCTCCGAAGAATGTATACTGCAAGTTTTGCCGCATATTCCAGCTTTTATTCAATTTGACAGACGGACAAACATTCGATACAATGATGTGTAAGGCTTTTTAGAAACCGGGAGGTCATTATGGCGAAAACCACCTCTAAAAATTATGGAAACGACAGCATCACACAGCTCAAGGGCGCCGACCGCGTGCGCAAACGCCCGGGCGTTATTTTTGGCTCGGACGGCATCGAGGGCTGCAGCCACGCTTTTTTTGAAATTTTATCAAACTCCATCGACGAGGCGCGAGAGGGCCACGGCGATGTGATTTTTGTAACCCGTTTTCTCGACCGCTCCATCGAGGTGGAGGACTTCGGGCGCGGCATGCCGCTCGATTTCAACGAAAAGGAAAACCGCTACAACTGGGATCTGATTTACTGCGAGCTGTACGCGGGCGGAAAATATCAGAACAACGAGGGTGAAAACTACGAATACTCGCTGGGGCTGAACGGCCTTGGTGCCTGTGCCACACAATATGCGTCGGAGTATTTCAACGTGACCTCGCGGCGCGACGGGTTTGAATATACCGCGCGCTTCCGCAAGGGTGAAAACGTGACCGACGCGCCTAACGGACTGCTTAAAACGCCGTATACGGGCAGAAAAACGGGAACGGTGCAGCGCTTCCGCCCCGACCTTGAGGTATTCACCGATACCGATATACCCCTTGATTTTTTCATCGACACTCTGAAAAAACAGGCCGTCGTTAATGCGGGGCTCAAGTTCGTGCTTAAAAACGAAACGGCGCCCGGCAAGTTTGAAACGCAGGATTTCTTGTATGCGAATGGCATCGTCGACTATGTCGCCGAAATCGCGGGCGACAGCGCGTTTACCTCCGTGCGCTCGTATAAAGCCGAGCGTCGCGGCCGTGACCGCGACGATAAGCCGGAGTATAAGGTGCGCGTCGAGGCGGCGTTCTGCTTTTCCAACACGGCTTCGCGGCTTGAGTATTATCACAACTCCTCGTGGCTCGAGCATGGCGGTGCGCCCGACAAGGCGGTGCGCTCGGCGTTTGTATCGGCGATTGACGCATACCTCAAGCAAAACGGAAAGTATCAGAAAAATGAGAGCAAGGTCAGCTTTAACGATATCGCGGACAGCCTCGTGCTCATTACAAACGGCTTTTCCACGCTGACGTCGTATGAAAACCAGACCAAAAAGGCCATTAACAACCGCTTTATTCAGGAGATGATGGCCGACTTCCTCCGCTCGTCGCTCGAGGTCTATTTCATTGAAAACAAGCAGGAGGCCGACAAGATCGCCGAGCAAGTGCTCATCAATAAGCGCTCACGCGAGCAGGCCGAAAAAACGCGCCTCAACCTGAAAAAGAAGCTGGCCGGCACGATTGACGTGGTCAACCGCGTGCAAAAGTTTGTAGACTGCCGCTCACGCGATTTGGACAAGCGCGAGCTCTTCATCGTTGAGGGCGATTCGGCGCTCGGCTCGGTCAAATTGGGGCGCGACCCGGAGTTTCAGGCCATTATGCCGGTGCGCGGCAAAATTCTCAACTGCCTCAAGGCGGAATACGATAAAATATTCAAGTCGGAAATCATCACCGACCTCATCAAGGTGCTCGGCTGCGGTGTTGACGTTAAGACGAAGAACAAGGATCTCAGCTCGTTTGACCTCAGCGCCCTGCGGTGGAATAAGGTCATCATCTGCACCGATGCCGACGTAGACGGCTTCCAGATTCGCGCGCTCATCCTTACGATGCTCTACCGGCTGACGCCGCAGCTTATCGAGGAGGGCTATGTCTATATCGCGGAAAGTCCGCTGTATGAAATCATTGTGCGCGACCAGTCCTACTTCGCGTATGACGACCGTGAAAAAGAAGCGCTGCTTAAAAAGTTTGAGGGTAAAAAGGTCACCATCATGCGCTCGAAGGGACTGGGCGAAAACGAGCCGGAAATGATGTGGCAGACGACGATGAACCCGCAGACGCGCCGCCTGATCCGCGTGATGCCGACCGACGTGGATGAGACGATGCGTATGTTTGACATGCTGCTCGGCGACAATTTGCAGGGACGCAAAGACTTTATTGCTGAAAACGGGGCGCAATACCTTGACCGCGCCGACATTAGCTAAGCGGAGGACGGTATGACAAAGAAACTTTATACGGAAGAGCACATCACAGACACGTTGGAGCGCAATTATGTGCCCTATATGATGAGCGTCATCGTCTCACGCTCGCTGCCCGAGATAGACGGCTTCAAACCGTCACACCGCAAGCTGCTTTATACGATGTATAAAATGGGGCTGCTTAACGGGGGGCGCACCAAATCAAAAAACATCGTCGGCCAGACGATGCGTTTAAATCCGCACGGCGACGGTGCAATTTACGAAACGATGGTGCGCCTGTCGCGCGGAAACCAATCGTTGCTCGTGCCGTTTGTCGACTCGAAAGGCAACTTCGGAAAGGTCTACTCGCGCGATATGTCCTACGCAGACGCGCGTTATACCGAAGCCAAGCTCGACAAAATCTGCAACGAGGTGTTCGGCGAGATCGACGATGACGCCGTCGATTTTACCGACAACTACGACGGCACGATGAAAGAGCCGCTGCTGCTGCCGACGACGTTTCCCAACATTCTCGTGTCTCCCAATCTCGGCATTGCGGTCGGCATGGCGTGCAACATCTGCTCGTTTGACTTAAACGAGGTGTGCCGCACAGCCATCGAGTTTCTGCGCAACCCGGAGCACGACATCATGAGCACGCTGACCGCGCCCGACTTCGCGACAGGCGGCGAGCTGATTTTGGACCGCGCGCAGATGGAGGAAATCTACAATACGGGGCGCGGCTCGTTCCGCGTGCGCGGCAAGTGGCAGTATATCAAAAAGGACAACCTCATCGAGATTACCGAGATCCCCTACACCACCACGATCGAGGCGATCATCGACAAGACGACCGACCTGATTAAGTCGGGCAAAATCCGCGAAATTTCTGATATGCGTGATGAAACGGGTCTGCACGGCCTTAAAATCACCATCGACCTTAAGCGCGGCGCAGACCCCGACAAGCTGATGCAGAAGCTGATGAAAATGACGCCGCTGTGCGACACGTTTTCCTGCAACTTCAATATTCTCATCGGCGGCTCGCCGCGCGTCATGGGCGTGCGCGAGATTTTGGAGGAGTGGAGTGCGTGGCGCGAGGGCTGCGTGCGCCGCAAGGTTTATTTCGATCTCGGCAAGAAGGAGCAGAAGCTGCACCTGCTGCGCGGCCTGAAAAAAATCCTGCTCGACATCGACCGCGCCATCGCCATCATCCGCGGCACGGAGGAAGACGCGGAGGTCGTGCCCAACCTGATGATCGGCTTCGGCATCGACGAGCCGCAGGCCGATTTCATCGCCGAAATCAAGCTGCGCAACATCAACAAAGAGCACATCCTCAAGCGTCTTGCCGAGGTGGAACAGCTCGAGCGTGAAATCGCGCACCTCAAGGACATTTTGTCCGACCGCAGCAAGGTGCGTAATCTGATGATCTCCGACCTGGAAGGCGTCATCAAGCGCTTTCCCACCACGCGGCACACCACCATCGTGCACGAGCACGAGATCGAGCGGTATGATGAAAATGACAACATCGAAGATTATCCGGTGTCGATTTTCATGACGCGCGACGGATACTTTAAGAAAATCACGCCGCTTTCGCTGCGCATGGGCGGCGAGCATAAGCTGAAAGACGGCGACGAGCTGATGTATTCCGCCGAGGCGACGAATAAGGCGGAAATCATCTTCCTGACCGGTGCGGGGCAGGCCTATAAGGCGCGTCTGCACGAGTTTGACGACAGCAAGGCGAGCGTGCTCGGCGACTATCTGCCGCAGAAACTCGGCATGGACACAAACGAAACGCCCGTGTTTGCGTTTCTGCCCGGAGACTATAAAAGCTGCCTGATTTACGTGTTTGAGAACGGCAAGGTGGCAAAGGTGGAGTGCGCTTCGTTTGAAACGAAGTCAAACCGCCGCAAGCTGACCGGCGCGTATTCGGACAAAAGTCCGCTAGTTGGCGTGTTTCACCTGACGGAGGATGAGGAGCTTGCGCTGACCGCCGGCTCCCGCTTGCTCGTGTTCAGCACCGCGCAGCTTGCCGCAAAGACGACGCGCGCGACACAGGGTGTGTCGGTGATGACGCTGAAGAAAAACGCCGTGGTCAAAAGCGCGGCGCGGCTTGCAGACTCCGGCGTTGAAAATCCGGCGCGCTATCGCACACGTACGCTGCCCGCTGCGGGCGCGCTGCTGCGCGACGAAGACCTGCCCGAAAAGCAGCTCACGCTGTAAGCGTCGATGGGAAACAATCAAAAGAGCGCGGGCGTGCGCAACGAGCCGAGCCTGCCTTCCGAGCTGACGCTGGTGGAAGACCTTGCCGCGCTGCGGCGCATCTGTGATGACGGCGCCTTTTCGCTCGAGGGTCTGCATCTGCGCGGACTGACGCTGACGCCCGATGCGCTTGCAGGCATGGACTTTGACGGCGTGCTGCTCGAGCGGTGCACGCTGACGGAAAGCGCGTGGAACAAAGCGGCGTTTCTTAACACCGTATTTCGCGACTGCGAATGCTCGGGCGGGAATTTTTCGGGCAGTTGGTTTACGCGCTGCGTGTTCGAGCGGTGCAAAGGCGTGGGCGCGAACTTTACCGAGACGCGCCTGCGCGACGTGCTGCTGCGCGGCTGCCGCTTTCGCTATGCAAACTTCACCTCGTCTCAGCTCGACTGCTGCACCGCCGAGGACACCGACCTATCCGAGGCGTTTTTTGCGGAGTGCAAGCTGACCGCCTGCCGCATGCGCGACGCAACGCTGACGCGCGCCGAATTTTTTCGCACGCCGCTGCGCGGGCTCGACCTGCGTGCCTGCAATATTGACGGTATCTGCGTCTCCACAGAGGGACGCGAGCTTGCAGGGGCGGTCGTTACCTACGATCAGGCGGCGTCACTTGCGCGTCTGCTCGGCGTGGAGATCCGCGATTCGATCAACTGAAATTGCCGCAGAGCGGCCGCCCTGTAAAGGGAACGGCTGCTCTGCGGCAATTCTTATTTGGACTCTTTAGGTTGCCACCCGGCCTGAGGGCACGCCGTCCGGCGGCATGGGAGAGAGGAAGGCGCGCAACGCGGCGGTACGCGGCGCTTCAAACATCGCGCGTGCCATGCCGCCCTCGACGATTTCGCCGCCGGACATAAAGTACACGCGGTCGGCTGCCTGCCGCGCAAAGGCAAGCTCGTGGGTGACGCCGAGCATCGTCATCTTCTTGCGCGCCAGCGCCTGCATTACGCCGAGCACCTCGGCGGTAAGCTGAGGGTCAAGCGCGCTCGTCGGCTCGTCAAAGAGCAGCAGCGCAGGCTCCATCATCAGCGCCCGCGCAATAGCGACACGCTGCCGCTCTCCGCCCGACAGGCGCGAGGGCATGGCGGCTTCTTTGTGGGCAAGGCCGACCTCGTTGAGCAGCGCGCGGGCACGCGTGCGCGCCGCCTCTTTAGGCTCGCGCCGCACCGTGACGGGGGCGAGGATCAGATTGTCGAGTACGTTTTTGTGCGGAAACAGGTGGAAGCCCTGAAAGACCATGCCGATCGGCCCGCGCTCGACGCGCACCGAGCCGCTGTCCGGCGTCTCCAGCCCCCCAATGATACGCAAAAGCGTCGATTTGCCCGCGCCGGAGGGGCCGATCAGCGCGGCTGTTTCGCCTTCCGCGACCGAAAAGCCCGCACCGCGTACGACGGCATCGCCGCCAAAGGATTTATAAACGGAATCTATATGTAGCATCATAATCCCTCCTAGCAGGCGAAACGGCGCTCTAAGCGCGCGAACAGGCGCGAAAGCAGCGTGCTGAACGCAAGATAATAGGCAGCCGCCACCGGATAGGCCGCAAAAGACGCCGTGCGGTTAACAGCGGCCTTCGCAAAGTAGAGCAGCTCGGTTACGCCGATGGCGGTGGCAAGCGCCGTGTCTTTGACGAGGGTCAGGCATTCGCCCGCGACGGCGGGCAGCGTGACGCGCGCGACCTGCGGCAGGATGATGTGGCATAGCGCCTGCGCACGCGAAAAGCCGAGCATATGCGCCGCGTCATATTGGCCGGGGTCAACGGCGAGCAGGCCGCCGCGGAAAATCTCGCAGAAATAGGCGGCGTAGTTGAGCAGAAATGCAATGCAGGACGCGGCAAACCGCCCCGGCACCATAATGCCCTCCAGCCCTGGGAAAAAGGGAAGGCCGTAGTAGATAAAGAAAAGCTGCAGAAGCAGGGGCGTTCCGCGCATGAAGCAGACATAGCCGCCCACGGCGGCACGCAGGGGAGCGTTTTTCCCCGTGCGCGCCAGCGCGAGCAGCAGCCCGAGCGGAAGCGAAAGAATCAGCGTGACGGCAAAGAGGGCAAGCGTATTGCCGATGCCCGCGCCGAGCTGCCATGCGATGACGGAAAGCTCTTTCATTGCTCCGCCTTATCCTGCGTCAGAAGGTAGTTGCCGACCACCGAATCGATGATGAGCGCATCGATGCGCCCTGCCTTTAGGTCGGTGTAGGCCGCGACGTTGTCGGGATATTCGGTGACGTCGGCCCGGCCATGGTTGGCAAAGGCGATGTAACGCAGTTCGGCATCGCTGGTATTGATGATCTGGTGCGCC
>MEFT01000013.1 GCA_001725215.1 Clostridium sp. SCN 57-10 | reverse complement strand
GGGTTTTGTCCGCCGCGGTTTGCCGTTCCTGCCGAGGCGTTTTTAATGGTTTGATAGAAAATGTCGCTGAACACGGCACGCTGTGATTTATAGCCGTATGTATTGACGTTCGCGATGTTGTTGCCGATAACGTCCATCTTGGTCTGATGGGTTTTTAGGCCTGCTACGCCCGAAAACATGGCTCTGTTCATATATTTGTTATCTCCTTTTGGAACCGCGCACGCGTCCGTCAGTCGGTCGGGACGCGCAAAAGCCTCCTCAAAAGGTCCGGCTCAAATAATAACGGTTCCTTCAATATTTGTGAAAACGTTGCCCTTCATGTCGTTTCCGCTTAACGCCGTGATCACCGTGTTGTTCTTTGCATTGACCAGAAATGCGGTGGTGCCGACGAGGATCAAGGTATCCTCCAGATTTCTGTCGTTTGCGATGCGCACGCCCTCGCCAAGCCGCTGGAGACTGTCCTCTGTCAGCTCGATGCCGTGGTCTGCCGCGCGCTTCACCGCGTGCTTCGAAAAATTGACCGTGCTGTTTTTCTGAATGGTCTCTTCAAGAACGCTGCGAAACGTGCTTTTGCTTCCTGCTTCCGCCGTATTTGCATGCGTCTCCTGCATCGTCGCTCTCTGGGGCGCGCCGGTTGTGATCGGTACGGAAAATTTCAGGCGCATATCGTCCATGATATTTGCTCCTTTCGCGTTTGTCTGGGGTTATTTTGCCGTTGCGGAATCATCCGTGCTCTCTTTTTCGGGTTCGGTGACGGTCGCTCCGTTTTGCACGCTCATGATCTGCGCGGTGGTGTACTTCTTACCGCCGATGTAGAGCACATACTCGTCGTCGACCAGCGAAACCTTTTCGATGACGCCCGTTGTCGTATCAAGCTCGCCACCGACCGTAAAGCGCGAAGCGGTCGCCGTTTTGCCCACGAGCGAAAGGGCGTAATTGGTTTTGGAATAGGCCGCCATCTCCTGCATAATTTCCATGTTGGAAAACTGCACCATCTGCTGCACCATCGCGGTGTTGTCCATCGGGTTGTTGAAGTCCTGGTTTTGCATCTGGGCTACCATCAGCTTAAGAAAGTCCGACTTATCCATGGTCGCATTGTCTTTTTTGTCGGTAAATACGGCGTTATACTGCTTACCGCCCAGCGTTCTTTCCACGCTTGTATCCAATCTCATCCCTCCTTCTATCAAATATAAGTGTCAAATCCTGCGGCGCGCAGCATGCGGGAAACGGATTCCTCCGCAACTTCCTCACCGTTTGTTGCGACCGCGGCCCGTGTGTTTGCCGTGCCGTGCCGTGCATGGGTGTCCTGACGGTTTGCAAACTGGCCCGAAAAGCTGAATTGCTGCATGCTTGCCTGTTCCCCGCTCGTCTGCGTCGCCGCTTCGTGCACCTCGACCTGCAGCGGTCTCACCGCTTCGCGGAGCGCCGACAGATCGCTGTTGATGGCGCGTGCCGTCTGTTCGGAAGCCGCCGTGATGCGCAGCGTCATCTTGCCGCTTTCCTCCACGAGCTTCACCGTAATCTCGCCGAGTTTTTCCGGCTTGAGCCTCATAGTAAACTCGCTTTTGCCCTCCGAGAGCCGGGCAGGAATGGCGTCTTTCAGCTGTTCGAGCACGGTCGCCTCGCGCTCCATGCGTTCCGCCTTTTCGGGCATCGCCGCCGTTTGCGTCATCTGCTGTCGCTGTGCTGCGGGTTCTGCGACAGGGGCTTCGGCGCTGCGTCGTGTCTCTCGTGCGATATTCTGCCGTACCTCCCGCACCGATCGGTCAAACTGGAGCGGCGTAGTATCGGCAGGCTGCGCGCTTTCGCGTGTAACGGGAACCTGCTCGGTCGCGTACTCAACTTGCAGCTGTGCGGCAAACCGTTCGGCTGTTTGCGCGGGTTGCGTCTTGGGGGGCTGTAGCTGCGCCTGCGGCATCTGCGGCATTTGCAGCGTCTGCGATGTGTTAAGCGTGGCCGTAATCGGCTCCGCTGCCTGCTGCGTCTGTCCTGTGTTCTGCACCGCTTCTTCGGGGGGGATGGTCACGAGCTGTATCGTCCAAAGCGGTAGCACCTGCGGCACGCCGTCAAGCACTGGCTGGGTCTCCTGCTGCTTTTGTGGCTCCTCGATCGCCTGTTCGCCGCCGGGCAGTGTGCCTTCGCCCGTCTCGGCGCCGCACGGCATACATTCCGCAATCATCGCCTGAATGATGGCGCCAAAAGGGTCCATGCCGCAGTCGCCCTCCGCGATACCTTGCAAACTTCGCGCACCTGTTCGCGTGCCTTCGCGCATGGTTCTTGCCTGCACCATGATGTTGTTCTGCATCTATTTCACCTCCCTTCGCGTGGCGGCGGTTTTTCCGCCGCATTATACTCGCTGTGGCTCTATCGAATGACGTTTCCGTCAGGCGATACCATTATCGTGGGGTTATGCGCGGCGGAAAAGCTGCTGCGTCAGCTGCTCGAGGATTTCTTCCGCACTTTCCTTTGCGGCCTCATACCGGTGCTCTTCGCGCTTCTTTTCTTCGAGCTTGTCAAGTCCGGAAATCTCCTGTGAGATCTGAACGACGACCGTCAGCTGCCGTTGCACGGCGCTTTCGGCCTTTTCACGCTCTGCCTCAAGCCGCTCTGCCTGCTGTTTGGCCGCCTCGATCAGCGTTTGCAGCGCGCACGCATCGGAAACCGTAATTCCCTCGCGCTGCCGCTGCAGCAGCAGTTCTTCTTTTTCGGCCCGGTATTCGTAAAGCGCCACCAGCCTCTGCTCGATGAGATACAGCTCGTGACGCAGAGACGCGAGCAGCGCCTGCTGTTTTTCAAGCAGCTGATCTTTATAATCTCTGATCTTTCTAAGCGAAAACGTAAAGGGTTTCACCGCGTCACCTCATTTATTCCACTGCCTGCCGCAGAAGCGAAACCGTTTCGTCAAAGCGAAAAGCGCTGTCTGTCCGCTGTGTCAGGAAGTCGTCCATCCGTTTTCTGTGTGCCACGGCATTGTCAAGCTCGGCATTGTGGCCCGGCTCGTATGCGCCGATGGCAAGCAGGTCTTCGTTGTCGCGTACAAGCGACAGCATATTGCGCAGGCGGTTTGCCGCATCTTTGTGCGCCGGCTCGGCAATGCCGGACATCAGACGGCTGACACTGTTCAGCACGTCGATGGCGGGGTAATGGTTTTTCGCCGCAATTTTGCGCGACAGCACGATATGCCCGTCGATGATGCTGCGCACCGTGTCTGCAATCGGCTCGTTCTGGTCGTCGCCCTCGACGAGCACCGTGTAAATGCCGGTGATGGACCCTGTTTTGAAGTTGCCCGCGCGCTCAAGCAAGCGGGGCAGCGCTGAATAGATCGAGGGCGTATAGCCGCGCGCGACGGGCGCTTCGCCCGAGTTAAGCCCGATGTCGCGCTGCGCCATGGCAAAGCGCGTCAGCGAGTCCATCATAAGCAGCACATGCTTGCCCTGCCGCTGAAAAAATTCCGCGATAGCCGTCGCCGTCTGCGCACATTTCAGGCGCATGAGCGCCGGCTGGTCGGATGTTGCCACGACGAGCACCGAGCGTTTTCTGCCCTCTTCGCCGAGATCGCGCTCGATAAACTCGACCACCTCGCGTCCACGCTCGCCGACGAGCGCGATGACGTTGATATCGGCACGCACGTTGCGTGCGATCATGCCCATCAGCGTACTCTTGCCTACGCCGCTTCCGGCAAAAATGCCGATGCGCTGACCCTTGCCCACGGTGAGCAGACCGTCAATCGCCTTAACGCCGATTTCCATCACTTCTGATATGGGCGGGCGCTCGAGCGGATTGCCTGGCGAGCCGCTGATCGAAATGGGTACCCCCTCCGGAATGGGTGGGCCGTCATCGATCGGAATGCCGAGCGCGTCGATCGTACGCCCGATCAGGTGCTCGCTTGCCCGGATAGTCAGCTTCTCGCCGCTATTGATGACCGGGTTTCCGTAACCGATGCCGTCAATCTCCTGATAGGGCATCAGATACGCCTTGTTTTCAGATATGCCGACCACTTCGGAAATCACCGTATCCCCGCCGCCGATGTGAATCGTGCAAATATCGCCGATGCTGCACGCAAGTCCCGTCGTTTCGATGGTCATGCCGGTGATGCGGTTGATTTTCCCCTCATGGGTATAGAGGTCGGACAGCTTGAGCACGCGACGGTATTTCGACAGGTCTCTCGTCTTTCGCACCACGAAAACCACCTCCTCAATCTGCCCAGTCCGCCTCGGAAAAGACTTTTCTTAAATTGCTTGCCTGCACTGACACGGTTGCCACCGTGGTACCCTCCTCGGTGCTCACGCGGCAGGTATCGCCGGGAGCCGCGATAGGGCTTACAGTCGCCCGGCCGAAATACTCGGGCTTTGCAAGCTCCTCTTTCATAAACTCAATCAGGTCGGTCATCTGGCCTGACAGCTCGAGCTTCATCCACGAAGGATTCTTCATGCGCGACACCGTTTCAAGCACAAGAGAACGCAAAATGATGTCATCTTCGCTGATTTTCTGTAAAATCATTTTTTCCGCGATATCGACCGCAAAAAATCTTAAATCTTCGTCATACTGCTCTATATAGCGGTCATGCTCGACCTGCATGGCGTGCAGGCATTCGTCCACGCGTCGGATGCAATCCGCCATTTCGCCGCCGTAGCGCACCGCCGCATCCTCATACGCGCTTTGCCACGCCTGTGCGCGCAGGCCATTTAGCTCGTCTGCATAAAGCCGCTCGATGTCGGCACGGGTCAGCGGTTCGGGGTCACGGTAAATTTCACGGATGATTGTTTTGGGTTCAGGCGCAGCCTCTGCTGCATACCCTTCATCCGGCTCCATGCACATCGGGGGCCGCGCGGCTTCCGCGTCCGGTATGCGAACCGCATCACCGCCATGCATCTGCCACCCTGTTTTAATCACCTCAGGCAATGATCATATCCTCCTCTCCGCGGGAGATCACGATCTCGCCCGTTTCCTCCAGCATGCGGATGGTATCCACGATCTTCTGCTGCGCCGCCTCGACGTCTCTCATGCGGATATTGCGCAGGTACTCGATATCCGCGAGGATGTTTTCTTTGGCGCGCGTCGAAATGTTATTAAGCAGCACGTTTTTGATCTCGTCGCTCGAGCCCTTGACCGCAATTGCCAGATCCTGCTGGTCCACCTCGCGCAGAACGCGCTGAATGGTCATATCGTCGAGGCTTACAATGTCTTCGAACACGAACATCAGCTTGCGGATGTCGTTCGACAGCGCGGGATCGCTCTTGCCCAATTCGTCGAAAATATATCGCTCCGTTGTGCGGTCGGTGTGATTCATAATATCTGCCACATAGTTGATGCCGCCAATTTCCGTCATGTCGACCGTTACGACCGCCGAGAAGCGCTTCTCCAGCACGTCTTCCACCGTTGAGACGATTTCCGGCGATACGCTTTCCAATATCGCGATACGTTTGATCACATTGATCTGAAGCTGTTTGGGCAGCTCTGAGATTACCTTGGACGCCTGTTCCGCCGTTGCGTAAGACAGAACAAACGCAATGGTTTGCGGGTGTTCGTTCTGCAGCATCATCAAAAGGTTTTTATAATTTGATTTACGGATAAATTCAAACGCGCGGATCTGCATGGTGTTTGCCACGCGCTCCATATAGGAAGATGCAAGCTGCGAGCCGAACGCTTTTTCCAAAATGGTACGCGCATAGAGTACGCCGCCCTCTGAAATGACCTTTTGCGTGGTACACAGCCCGTAAAAATCATTGACGATCTCCTGCATATCGGAGGGAGAAAGCTTTTCAAGCTTTGCGACTTCAAGCGTCAGTTTTTCGATCTCGTCCTCACGCAGATGCCGGTAAACGGCCGCGGCCTGTTCCTCGCCAAGCGCGACCACGATGGCGGCGGCCCGGCCAGCCGCCGACATTTTCCTCTGCTTTCCTGCAGCCGACACCGTTATTCACCCTCCTTCAGCCAAGAGCGGATGAGGTTTGCCGCAATTTCGGGGTTTTGCTTTGCGAAGGTACGAACTTCGCTCGTCACTGCCTCGTCCTTGATGTCGAGCCCCTGCATCGCCAGTTCTTCAAGATGACGCTTATGATCGTCGATCTCAGACTGCTGCATCCGCTCGAGGCCGAGGCGCGCGCTTGCCATACGTTCCGGGCTCTCCGCGCCCTTGCGGCGCTTAATAATGATCCGCACCACGATCACGGCGGTAATGATGAGCAACACCGCCGCGCCTGCCGCGGCATAAGCCCAGATGGGGATGCGCTGCCAAATCGGAAGCGTTTCTACCGGCGTTGTCGGCGTCACATTACCCTCGGGCGCTTCAAATGAGGAAACGAACACAAACTCAGGTTCGATGTCCGTACTCTTAGACACAAGAGAAGTTAGCTCTTCCCGCTGCGCTTGTGTAAGATTTTTTTCGTTTACCATGACCGATACGGTGGCGCGCTTGAGTTCGGCACTGCCGCGCTCAATCTGCGTTTTGATGTAGCCGTAATCGTAATCCTTGTTCCACCAGTAATAGGTCATGCCGTTTTCGTCTGCCGGTTCCGTGTAACCGTATTGGGGAATATCGGTGTTGTTTTCTTCGCCGACGACGCCGCCTGCGGCAAGCTCGCCGTTCACCGTGTATTTGCCTTCATCGTTCGTCACATAGCCGCCGCCCGTTTCGGGGTTTTGAATGAGCTCCATGCGCTCGGTCATCATCTTGTCGTAATCGATCGTCACCTTTGCGACGGCGACGACGCCGTCCGTGCCGTAGCGCGGCGCCAGCACACGCACCACGTTCTCTTCGATACGGTCCTGCACGCTCTGCTCATACTGCAAATTCTCTTCATTCGTGATGCCGGGCGCCTCCGCCTTTGCATCAAGCTGCAGGCCCGTCTTTGCGTTGACGACGGTGACATCGTCTGCCTGCATCTGCGGAATGCTTGAGGCAATCAGGTTCTTGATGGCTGTGACCTGCTCGTTGTTCAGCGTAACGTTTGCGCCGAGCGAAAGCAGCACGCCGGCCGTTGCACGCTCGGTTGATTCCGCCTGCTTCCAGACGTAATCACTCGTCTCCGGCATGTTAATCGTCACCGTTGCATTTTCCACGCCGCTTATGCGCTTCAGCGTCGCCTGAATGCGGTCCTGAAGCTGAAACGCAAGCCACTGCTTCTTTTCCGACTCCGTGGTGGTCAAGCCCGAATGGCTTGAAAAAACGTCATACGGCAGCGCTGTCTGCGGGTATCCGCGCGCCGCCAGCTGTAAGATCCAGATGTCCACCTCATTGGCGGGCACCATTACGGAGCCGCCAGAGCCGATTTTCGGCTGCGCGCCCATCTCGAGCAGCGCTTGGTAAACGCTTCCCGCTTCGGCCACGCTCATATTAGGATAGAGCACCTCATACCCCGAATTGTCTCGATTGAGCAAAACGGTCAGCAAAAGTGCTCCCAATACTACAACGGCAGCGACGGCAATGACGCCTATTCGCTGCTTTTTCGTCAGTTTAGTCCAATATTCTTTTACGCCGGTATAGATGCTTTTCACCGATGTACCGCTCACAAGTACCCTCCCGTCTGTGCGCCTACGCTGTCATGCACCGGGCTATACCTGCATCTGCATGATTTCTTTGTATGCGTTGACCGCACGGGAGGTAAGCTGCACCGTGGTCTGCAGCGCCGCTTCGGCCTTCATGGCATTGATTTGAATCTGAGCAAGATCGTCCGCATTGCCCAAGGCAAGGCGCGCGCCATCCTGCTCTGCAACCTGTGTGAGGCTCTTTACCTCTTGCATGTAGCCGCTCAGCATATCTTGAAATGATGTTTTATCCCCTGCCGCGCTGCTTTTTTCAGCCGCGGAAAAGGAGGAAAACTGCATTTTTTCAATAGGTATCATCGGAGAAAATGAGATTGCCATATGGAGTATCTCCTTCCGTTTGTTCAAGCGGCAAGCGCCGCACACGTTAGTCCTCTGTATACGATTCCGATATAAATACACTGATATGCGTAAATTTTTATTTACTTCCAAAAGCATAAAATATTGTAAAAAAAGCGCGGTCACGGATTCAAACGCTATTTTTGACAGTTTATGTATTTTATTACCGCAATTCCATATTGAGTATAAGGTTATTGAGTAAATTTAACCTTTACGCTCGATAATATTTTAATTATGTCGAAAAAGAGCATTATCCTGTATTTGAATTTTTTGCAGCTTGCTGTGAAAGAATTTTCAGAATACTGGGCAGCACGCCAAAGCCGCGTAAAATCAAGCCTCACAGTCCATTTGTCAGTACCGGCAGGATCGTTAAAGTCATAGAAAACCAGTGCCGCATTCTTGATGGTAAAGCAGAAGACGCAAGCCGCCGCATTTGGCGTCTTGCGTCTTTTATTACCTTAGCAAATGCTTATCTAACGTCGCAGACCGCCACGCGGGTAAGCCCTCAGGCTTTTTCGAATTTGTATCCGACGCCTTTCACGGTCTTAATGTATTTCGGATTTTTGGGATCATCTTCAATTTTTTCCCTTAATTTAGAAATATGCATATTGACCGTATTGCTGTTACTGTCAAGATAATCGCCCGTAACGCTCTCATATAGATTATCCCGCTCAAAAATACGGTTGGGCGCGTTCATTAACTTGGAGAGAATTTTAAACTCGGTCGACGTAAGCGGTATTTCGGCGCCTCTTTTTTTCACCGTAAAGGTTTCGAGCTCTAAATTGATATCACCGACGGAAATGGTCTTACGTACGTCGCCCCCGGAATATGCTCCGCCCAACCGGTAGAAGCGCCGCACGGCGGCATTGACGCGGGCCACCAGTTCCATGGGGTTAAACGGTTTTGCCAAGTAATCATCGGCACCCAGATTAAGCCCGAGAATTCTGTCATACTCATGATCCTTCGCAGAGAGAATCATGATAGGGACATTATTATCCCTGCGGATATTGCGCGTAATCTCATATCCGTTCATATCGGGCAGCACAGCATCGAGGATGATCAAAGCGATCTCCTCGCGTCTCAATATTTTGAACGCATCCGCTCCGGTCGGCGCAACCAGCACCTCGTAGTTTTCCGCCTCGAGGTAAAGCTGCAGCACAGACGTGGCTTCGGCGTCATCCTGCACAACCAAAATCTTATAGCTCATCGTACCTTCTCTTTTCACCTAATGCACACCGCGGGGGAAATCGGAGGGCGCGGCGGGTTATGGCGTATGGGGCACCGGATATCGTACCACGCGTGTTCAACCGCGCGTGTTCAAGACCAGTCTGCCATAGTTATCCCATGATGAAAATGATTCTGAAAGTCATTTGCAGAAATAACAGAAAATTTATATACAAAAGTAGCATTTTCCGAAAAATATTTTGTTGCGTTCTTGGGCTTTTACGTATATTTTCCACATTATACACTCTATATTGTGGGTGACGGTTGCATAGTATACTAGAAATTTCATTTTCGGCAAAGATCGATGCACTTGTCATGTTCTGTTTTATTGTAGTATAATAGAATAAGAAAATACAATATTCGTTTTCATCTTTATAAAATATTTCATACGGAAAAGAGGTGATTGCTTGAGCCAGCGTATCCTAATCGCACAAGCAGACGAAGATATCTCTGCCCACCTGAAACTCTTTCTAGAAAGCAGCCGCCATACTGTATTTACGGTCGACAACGGGTTGGATGCCGTACGTGCCGTCGAACAAAAGAATGCCGACCTCGTCATTTTAGACCTTGTGCTGCCCAAAATGGATGGTTATGAGGTTATTCGCAAGATACGAGGCATGAGCAACCTGCCTATCGTCATTCTCACTATAAAAGACAGTCCGAATGACAAGATTCTGGCGCTCAACTTGGGGGCGGATGATTATCTGGTCCGGCCCCTCAGTCCACTTGAGGTTGTTGCACATGTCAATGCCAAATTGCGCCGCTATTTCGAGCTGGGTACGGCGCAAGCGCGCGAAGATACTGCCAAACGCCTCGTCGTTGGCGAGCTTTGCCTCGACTGCGACGGTATGACGCTTAAAAAAAATGGCGAGCTGATTTCGCTTACGCCAATGGAATATAAGATCTTAGCCAAGATGATGCGTACCCCGGGTCGTGTGTATACCAAAGTGCAGCTATACGAAAGCATCTACGGCGCATTTTTTCAAAGCGATGATAGCACGATGATGGTACATATGTCGCGCCTGCGCAAAAAAATTGAAACCGATCCGCAAAGACCGCGCTATCTCAAGACCATCAAGGGCCTTGGCTACAAGCTTGAGGGGCATGACGGCCCGGTTTAAGCCATAAATAAAAAGAAATGCCCGGGCATCCGCCCGGGCATTGTTATGCTCTGTTACGCTTCTTCGCTCACCAGGCGTTTCTCGCCCGTCACCGCCTGAAGCGGCGCAATATTCTGCGTTACTTCAAGCACGCCTAAAAATTCTTGGGCTTCGCTGCGCACCGCAAAATAGCGGATAAGAATATAACGGTCACCCATGCGGATCCAAAAGTCCTCCCCGTCCTTCCGTCCCGCCTTGAAGTCTTCCACCAACTTTTCCACAATGTGCACGCTGGCAGGCGGGTGGCAGTTCGAGACGTTGCGCCCGATGATCGCCTTGGTACGCGGGAAAACACGCTCCGCGCCTTGCGAAAAATACTTGACCGTTTCATCCTTGCCGACAAACGTAATGTCAATGGGAAGCATATCGAGCATACGCGTCAGCTCCTGCACGGTAAGCATACCGGTGGGCAGCGTAATCACGCCGGCCTCAGCCTGCGGCGCAACTTTCACCTGTTCTGTCTCAGGGACGGCAATCGGCTGCCATGCGGGGACGTCGTCAATGAGACAATAGCCTAGCTCGGCGCTTTCGTCGGCCACCGTCTTCCATTCGTCCTGTGTCAGATTCTCAAGCAGCATGGGCAGCATAATGTTCTCTTCTTTGAAAATCATCTCGTCCATTTTACCGAACAGAGCCTCGCCTTCCGTGATCAGGCCGCCGAATTCACCCGCGTCGAGCCGGGCGCGTACCGCCTTAAGCTGCGCACGGATTTCATCGTCTACACCCCACATGACCTTAGGCGGCGCGGTGATGCCGTACTGCTCCATATAGGGAAAGAACAGATTTTCCTTTTTGCTGTAATGCCGCTCAATCTGCGTGAGTCCGGCAAACCCGTCGCGCAGCGCCTGCACGGCCGATTCGGCGGGCAGCTTGCCGAGCAGCACGCTTAACTCACGCGTCAGCTCCTCAACGGCGCGGTTTTCCGCCATGAGCGTATGCACCGGATGCCCCTCCACATGAGACGGATCCATCTCGCGGTGGATGTCGGAAATCGACCCTTTGAACACGGCGGCATGCACATCGCACAGGCGCTGCACCTCTGCAACCGGCAGTCCGTTTTGAATTAGCGCCTGCTCTGCCTGCGCGATCTCCTCGGCCGATACGTTTTCAAACACGGCGGCAAAACGATCTTTCACCTCGTCCGCCGTTTTGCCGTTATGCAGCTCTGCGATCAGTTCGGCAAGCACCTGCTTGCGATATTCCCTATTGTTGATTTCGGCACTCATACATTTTCCTCCTCCACCATATAGCCGCCCGCAGCAAGCGCGCGCACTATGCCATGCATATCGATTCCCTTCAGCGCCGCGCCTTTGGGAACGGTCATCAGCCGCCCTGCAGTAGACAGCATGCCGGGCTTTGTGATTTCTGAAAACCCGGCCTGTGCCAATATGGGCAGGATGCCCGGATGCGCGGTGCATAATTCATAGGCCGAGCGACGCAGATCCAGTTTAATCGGCTCCATAGGCAGCCCCTATTTCGCAAGGCCGCGAAGTAAAATGTTGTTCTCGAGGTGAATATGCTGGTGCAGGTCTTGCTCCAGGGCCTCCATTAGGCTGTATGCCTTACGGAAGGTGAGGCACGCGTCGGCCGGCGGCGTGAAGTCATTTGTCAGCTCGCGCAGCTTGTCAAGCACCGCGCCCGCCGCTTCGTGCTCGCCGACGATATCGGACGCGAGCCCCGCCACTTCCGCTGCTTGCGACGCGGTGTTTGCCATACCGGGGAAAAGCAGCTTTTCTTCTTTGATGAGATGCTGCTCAAGGTCGGCGCGCAGCGCGCCGTATAGGCGATAGACTTCAAACACTTCGCGGTGGTTTTTGCCGTGTGCGCGCAGCACCGCGAGCATCAGCTCGCTGATCTGCGGCAGCACCATGCGCAAATAATCGTGGTGCGTGTCTTCGATATACGCGGACAGCACGGCGGGACTCATTTGATTAAAATCGACGAGGGGCCCGGCGTCCGCGCGGTTTTCGCGGCTGCTGCGCTCGCTCTCCGTCAGCTCAAGGAAGTGCTCAAAGCTGACCTGCTTTTCGGCAAGCGCTTCGGCAAGCGGGCGTTTTCCTCCGCAGCAAAAATCGATGCCGAGTTTTTGAAATACTGCGAGCGTATCGGGCTGAGCCGCAGCGGCGGCGCCTACCGTCATATTCTGATTGATTGTCATGAAAAATTCCTCCTGTATCGTTTGTTGATGGCTTCATTATAGCCCGACGCAAGAGGAATGTATGTGATCGCAATCAAATTTCAGCGGTCCGTTTCATTTTTTCCGGCTGCAGCGGCAAGCGCATTTCGGTCGAGCAGCAAAATGCTTTTACCACTGACCGACCGAATGACGCCCTCGTCCTCAAGCTGCCCGAGCTTGCGGCTTACCGTTTCGCGCGCGACGCCGAGATAATTAGCAATGCCCTCGCGGCTGAGGGGCAGGCGAATCAGCGTACCCTCCGGCACGGCTGAGCCGTATTTTTCGGCAAATTCAAGCAGCAGCATGCCGATGCGCCCGTCTAAATTGCGCACGCCCATGCTTTGCAGCGCATTTTCCATACGCTCCATGCGCCCGCCCAGCTCCTCAATGATTTTGACGGCAATCTCGGGATGCGCCCGCAGCACGTCGTTCCAGTGCTCACGCGTGATGAGGCATACGCCGCAAGGCTCGAGCGCCTCCACCGTATACGGGGCGGGACGCCCGCCAAACAGATTGCGCTCGCCGAAAAAGTCGCCCTCGGAAAACACAAATAAAATCTGCTCGCGTCCATCGGGCGTTAGCTTAAACGCTTTGACGCTTCCGCTTCTGACGATGTATAGCGCGTCTAAACGATCGCCCTCTTTCGCCACCGTCTCTCCTTTGCCATACATACGGTGCTGTACTGTCGCCGAGACATGCTCCAGTTCTTCGCGGTCGAGGGACGAAAACACGGGGATCTTGCGCATGCAGAGTTTATGCAGGCACTCCCGCCCGCATCCGGCGCAATGATTCATGGCGTTCCTCCTTTTTGCTTGCCGATACGGCCGTTGCGCATCAAAGCCCCTTCCGATTTGCGGCTTGCTTTTCTATATTAATAGACTCTTTTCATCATGCGACCCAGCACGGGGTTTACAATCTCGTCGTTCTCCACGGCGATTTCGCCGCCGATCAGGATATAGCGGAAGCCTTCGGCGGAAAGCGAGGGCTCGGCAAAAGTGGCGTTGTCGCGCACACGCTCCAAGTCAAACACCACAACGTCCGCATCCCAACCGATCGACAGCCGCCCTTTCCGCAGACCGAAGCGCTCTGCGCCGATGTATGTCATTTTGGCAATCGCATCGTAAAGGCTAACCGCCTTTTTCTCGACCACATATTGGTGCAGGAAGCGGGCAAACGCACCGGCGGCGCGCGGATGCCCCGCGCCGTTTTGCAGAATGCCGTCGCTGCCGAGCACGACGCGCGGATGGCGCAGCGCAGCTTCCACCTCTTCGGGGCGCATCACATGGCCGACGGTCAGATATTCGGGGTGTTCCCGGCGGATTTTCTCAAACACCTCCATCGACGGTATACGGCCTTTGAACTCGCCGTCCGTCATCTCGATGTTGCGGATATCACCGCCGTAGCGGGCGAGAAAATCGCCGTCATAGGTCGTCGCGCCGATGCTGGTGCAAAACGCGTCGTAGGGGTAGCAATCGACTAAAATGTCAATGCCTTCGGCCGAAGCCGCATCGAGCAGCGCGAGCGCACGTTCCATCTGGCCGTAAGCCGCCATGCTTCCGATGTGCGATACCTGCAGGCGCACGCCGGTCTCGCGACCGATGTCGATGAACTCTTCCAGCGCCTCGAGCACGGCGCCGCAATCGTCACGCACATGGGCTGCCACAATGCCGTTAAAGCTGCGCACAATGCGCGCCAGCGCGAGCATTTCCCGCCGGTCGATGCCGGGGATATAACGGATGCCGAACGACAGGCCATAGCTGCCCGCCGTCAGACGCGCGCGCAGATCGCATTCCATGGCACGCAGCTGCTCGTCGGTCACGGGCGCGTATTTATCCCGCGCTCCCGCGCACGCGCGTAAGGCTCCGTGGCCGGTAAGCATCGCGCAGTTGATCGGCTGCCTCTGCCGGTTGTAGGCGTGCGCATATGCTTCCTCATCGCGCGGGCCCCCTCCACACTGGCCGCCAATGAAGGTCGTAACCCCCATATTCAGCAGCCGGCGGGTAATAACGGGCTGCAGCTCGCCGCTCGCATCAAGCGAGTCTTCGTGGGCATTATCACCTGTTTTGCCTCGACCTCACGGTCTGTTACACAGGCGATGCGTCCGCCTTGAATGCCCACATGCAGCCGCCCCAGTATCCGATTGCCCGGATCGACCACCAATCCGTCTTTGAGCAGAATGTCGTACATTGTTTTATCCCCCTGTATTGCTTTATTCTATTCGCAATATAGCATAAGTTGGTGTGAATTACAATTGCGCAACCGCCAAGCCGCCATGTCTACTGTTAGCGGCCTGCGGCCCCAGTCGGCAAACATCAGCGCCAGCTTTCGTAAAGACGCGCGATCACCTGCTCAATCGGCGCTTTTTTGATTTCCACATCTCGCACGTCGAGCTCGGAGAGCAGCCGCATAAGCTCGCGCACCGGTGTGCGCGTCAGGTCGGCCTCATAGGTATGCACACCGTTTTCAGACGCAAGCAGCGCTGCGCCGGTAAGCTGCGGCGCGTCCGCCCCTCCCGTCGTGACGATGACACGCGTGAGGTTGCCCGTCACGGCGCGCAGGCCGTCAAAACTGCCGTCATACGCGATCGCGCCGCCCGCAATCATCAGAATGCGCTGCGCCATTTCCTCAAGATCGTCCATATCGTGGCTTGTTACGACGATGGTCACACCACTTTCACGGTTGATTTTCTTGAGAAAATCGATCATCTGGCGTTTGGCCACAACATCAAGTCCGAGCGTCGGCTCGTCGAGCAAAATAAGCTCGGGCGAGTGAAGCAGCAGCAGCGCCAAATCGGCGCGCATGCGCTGGCCGAGGCTCAGCTCGCGTACAAACGTATGTAGCAGTCCGCCAAGGTCGAGCAGCTCGGTTACCATCGCAAGGTTGGTGCGGTAAGTATCCTCGGGAATGTCCCACACGACCTTTTTCCACTCAAAGCTCTGAATCACAGGATGATCCCACCACAGCTCGGTGCGGTTGCCGAACAGAACGCCGAGGCGCGTCATCAGCTGCTTGCGCTGCCGCTGCGGCGACATGCCGAGCACGGAAATCTCACCCTCCGTCGGCAGCAGCATGCCGGACAGCAGCTTCATCGTCGTGCTCTTGCCCGCGCCGTTCGGTCCGGCATAGGCGACGAACTCGCCGGGGCGTATGTCAAACGAGACTTCTCGCAACGCGTTAATTACGCGCTTTTCGGGCTTGAGCAGGTTTTTCCACATGCTTTTTGCCGTGGTATCACGCTGCCACTGCGTAAACTGCTTGGTTACGCCGCGCAGACTAACGGCGGAAGCCGTAGGGCACATATCGGTTTGAGCCTTTTCTAACATAATAGTTCAGTCCTTTCCTGAAAACATAGCTCGCGGCAAGAGACAGCGCGAGCGCAAATAGCATGGGGTAGTAAATGCTTAGGCCGAGCGGCGGTCTGCCAAGCAGGCAGAGCGACGGAAACCACGCCATCAACCCCTCAGGCAACACGGTGAGCAGCGACCATTGCAGCACAGGCGGCATGCCGGACAGCGGAAATGTGCTGAGCAGCCAGGTGCCCTCAATGACGGTCGTTGAAATTTCCTCCGCCGCGACGGGCGCGTAAAACGCCGCGCTTGAGAACAAATAAGCGCGCGCGATGATGATGACCATCGTGGCCAGCAGGCACGCTGCAAACATCAGCAGCCAGCCGGCCGACGCACGCAGGCCGAGCCGATGGGAGGCGACGGCGGTAAGAATGACGCCAACGATGAAATTGCCGCTGCCGGTGAACGGGATAAAGCCGCAGGTGGCAAGCTGCATTTTAAGAGACAGCGGCTGAATCATCAGATGCTCCAGCTGCCCGCGCCCGATGATGCGCGAAATATGCAGGTTGTTTCCCGAGCCGAACAGAATGAAAAGCCCTGTCGTCATCGTTGAATAGGCCATCATAAAGAGTACCTCGTCGGCGCTCATGCCGCCGATGCCGCCAAAGCGCACCGCGATGAGGAACACACCGGACACGGCGGAGAGATTCGCGATAATGTCGGCGGCGATGATGGCGAGCGCGTATTTCGTGTCGCGCAGAAGCCATGCGAGATCCATTTTTGCCGAGATGGCGAGCAGCCGCACAATGCGGCGTATTGATTTAACCACCATAGCTCACCATCCCTTCTTGTGATTTTCGAAACACAAACAGTGCAACAGGCCACAAAACCGCATTCCACATCAATTGCAGCAATAGAATTTGGCGCGCGTCGCCCATGCCGACAAACACCGAAAGCGGCGCACCGCCAAGCGAGGCAAAGGGTTGATACTGCATCGCTTCCGCCAGCCCGAACGGCAGCAGGCGAATGGGAATCACCGTGCCCGACAGCAGCGAAACGATGGCCATGCGGATGCGGCTGACGAGCCAGCTCATGTTGCGCAGCTTGATTGACAAGCAGGCGAACAGCACGTCGACGGCGAAGCCGAGCGAGATGCAAAGCAGCAGGCTGATGAAGAAATACGGCGATGCGGGCAGCAGTCTCACGCCGAGCAGCGGCGCAAGCAACGTCGTCGGCAGTGAAAAAAGCAGCAGCATGGGCATCCAGCCGCCTGCCGTCAGCGCCGTGAGCTGTCCGAGTACTGAAATTGGTCTCCCGTACAGCTTGAGCAGTACCCCCTCGGAAAGCCAACCCGACGCAGGCGTTTTGACTACGAGCAGGTCGGCGAGCAATCCGCCGACGAAGGTGTATGACAGCATTTGCTCGAGGCTCATGTCAACCTGTACGCCCGACAGCAGCACGGCGCGCCACAGGAAGATAAGTGGTATCAGTGTAAACAGCTTGATGGCCACATCGGGCAGCAGATAAACAAGGCCGCCGTTTGTTTTTTCGAGCGCGGCCATCCGCGCGGTTTTCAAATATTTAGTCATAGATGTCACTCCAGTTATGATTTTGGGTGCAAAAAAGCCCGGGCATCCTTTTGGATACCCGGGCGCACGCACAAAAGCACGCCTGTGAATCAGGCGAGACTATAGCGAGGCGAGAGGCAGTCCAAATGGTATAAATGGGCGCAGCTATCACGTAAAAGGCCAAAATTGGCACAAATGACCGGTAAAAGGGCGCACTTCACCCAGGCTGCCTCCATTTTGAATGCGTAGCCCTTGATGCACTCCAGCGAAACCACCGCCAAGCCCGCGCTTGTCAGCATCACTCGATTCACACCTCTCACCTCCTTCTTATATTGATTATACTTTATAGATACCACAAAATGGCGACAAAGTCAACCGCTTGCTTTGCCGCCACAGCAATCACATACCGCAACGGTTTGTGCTTGCTTGTATCGCAGGCCGCACCCGTTCTGTCTTTGCCGGCTCTCCTGAGGAAAATTCCAATTATTCTTTGAGCGCGGTCACCCGGTTTTTGCCGGCACTTTTCGAGCGATACATTGCTGCATCCGCCTTGCGAATGAGGCTGCTCACCGAATGCGTTCCTAACGCAAGGCTATTCGCCACACCGATGCTCAACGAGATCTTTATGTCCGGAACATATTGGCTGATATCAAGCGTATGCACGTTGGCACGAATCCGCTCTGCAACCTGATACGCGTCATCCGCAGACGTATGCTCGAGCAGGATAATGAACTCGTCCCCGCCGAACCGCACCGCTTTGGAATCACGGCGTATGCTTTTTTTGACACACTCGGCGAACAGCTCCAGTATCTTGTCGCCGACGATGTGCCCATAAAGATCATTGATGGATTTAAAGTCGTCAATATCGATAAACAATACGGAAAGCTCTGTGTCGGTCTGTACGGGGGCGTTGTCATATTGTTCAATGAAGTGCTGTTTGTTATAAAAGCCTGTTAGTGGATCGGTAAACGATTTTTCAACCAGCAGGTCTTTTTCCCGTCTCATCAATGTCACGTCACTGACCGTTAAGAGTTTTGCCGAATTGCGATCTTCCGGCTCAATGGGGTATTGTGTCAACGCAAGGCATGCTTCGCCTCCCGCCGTGTGAATTTTTACCTCATGCAGCTTGTAGTTCGCTTCGTAGGCATAATCAGGAATATAATCGGAAATTTGATCTCCAATGCCAACCCTATTGTCTTGCAGAATTCCTTTTGCGGCGTCATTGATGCAGATAATTCTACGATTCTTGTTTATCAGAATGGTCCCCTCTGCCGAATTAAGCAATACCTTTCGATAAATATATTCCGAACGCATGTTGAGCAGCTTATACTTCATAATGGAAATAAAGATAGATGCGGCAAAGATAAGAATAGCAACATACATAAGCGAAAGGCCGGCATCCTTATGGAACCTAACAGGCAATAGATATTCGGAAATCACGCTGACAAGGCACGCAACCCCAACACCCCAGAACATGTAGCTAAGCTGCAGCTTTTTTCGTTGGTCTTTTGTGAAGAAGTAATCCTTGATAATCAGAAAAAGCGCATATGCGGCGGGCATGGTGAAAATTGTAGCCATGATTGGCGCAACCACCGGAAGCGAAAGCCGCCAGAACGTAAGATCCTGATAATCGATGGGAAATACATACCGCGAAAAAATCGTAAGCGTATTAACGACCGCAAAACAATAAAAAACCGTGTCCAGTTTCTTCTGTACCAGCCGGTAGACAAACAGCAAAAAAAATAGCGCCAGGTTCATCATGCTGATCCAATAAACAGTTTTAAGTATCAGCACCAAGACGGAACTATTGCTGTAGTTGTTGCACAGGCTTAAAACCATCCACAGGATAATAAGACTGATTAAACATAAAAACGACTGGTTTACCTTGTCGTTGCTTTTGTTTAAGAAGACAAAGGTCCAGATAAACATCATGATACCGTAGATGACTGCAAAAACGATAAATTGCTCCACTGAAAAACTTCACCTTTCAGCCGGGCTTTTGCACCGGTAATGTCAACTGCGCAGGTATTTTTCTCCTCATAGCCCTTTAGAGTACGAAAAGGGCCTGTCAGCACATCGAAGAATGATTTGAAACAAAAACAACAGATATATTGGAGAAACGTAATTCATGCAAACAGAGCCTATAACTTAAGCCGCGCTCTGCGTGCCTGTTCTTTGAGACAAGCGTCCCTCTGACGATCATTTTTCCGTTAAATGATGACGGGTTGTGCGCAGCCATCTAAGCACAGCCCCAACGCAGCTCAAATAAATAACCGCCTCGACACACTACCCATACGGTTTGCATCAGGCGTCCGTTATTCTTTCCGGTTCCTTTTGGAAATGCGAACCCCCGAAAACCCAACGTTTCCGAGGGTTTTCGGGGATAAATGTGTTACTCCCACTCGATCGTCGCGGGGGGTTTGCTTGTGATGTCATACACAATGCGGTTGATGTGCTTGACCTCGTTGACGATGCGGTTTGACGCCGCCTCGAGTGTGTCATAAGGGATACGCGCCCAGTCGGCCGTCATAAAGTCAATCGTTTTGACAGCGCGCAGTGCAAGCGTGTAATCGTAGGTGCGCTCGTCGCCCATCACGCCGACCGAGCGCATATCGGTCAGCACAGCGAAATACTGTCCGATGTCACGCGCAAGACCCGCGTTTGCGATCTCCTCACGGAAAATCGCGTCGGCCTCGCGCAGAATGCTTAGCTTCTCTTCGGTGATCTCGCCGATGACGCGCACGGCAAGACCCGGGCCCGGGAACGGCTGCCGCCAGACAAGGTCTTCAGGCAGTCCCAACTCGATGCCGAGCTGACGCACCTCATCTTTAAAGAGCTGGCGCAGCGGCTCGATGATCTCTTTGAAATCGACGTGGTCGGGCAGGCCGCCCACGTTGTGGTGGCTCTTGATGACGGCCGACTTGCCGCCGACGCCGCTCTCAACCACGTCGGGGTAAATCGTGCCCTGCACAAGGAAGTCGACCTTGCCGAGCTTTTTCGCCTCATCCTCGAATACGCGGATGAACTCCTCGCCGATGATCTTGCGCTTCTGCTCGGGATCCTTGACGCCCGCAAGACGGTCGAGGAAGCGCTTGCGCGCGTCGATGCGGATGATATGCATGTCAAGCTTTTGGCGCATGACGCGCTCGACGTCGTCTCCCTCGTTTTTGCGCAGCAGGCCGTGGTCGACGAAAATACACGTCAGCTGATTGCCGACCGCGCGGTGCATCAGCGCCGCCGCGACCGACGAGTCGACGCCGCCCGACAGCGCAAGCAGCACCTTGCCGCCGCCGACGCGCTCGCGCAGCTCGTTGACCGCCTCAACGGAGTAAGACGCCATCTGCCAGTCGGCCTCAAGGCCGCAAATGCCGAACAGGAAGTTGCGCAGCACCTCCTGCCCATGCACCGTATGCATGACCTCAGGATGGAACTGCACGCCGTAAAGCCGCTTTTGTGCATTTTCCACGGCGGCGAACTTGCAGTCCGCCGTCGTCGCGGTAACTTCAAAACCCTCCCCGAGCTGCGCGACCTCCACGCCGTGGCTCATCCAGCAAATACTGGTCGCCTCGATGCCCGCAAAGAGCGCACTTTTGCCGTTGTGCGTCAGCGCCGTCTTGCCGTACTCGCGCGTATCGGGGTGCTTGCATGCGCCGCCGAGCATCTGCACCATAAGCTGCACGCCATAGCAGATGCCGAGCACGGGCACGCCCAGCTCAAACACGCCGGGGTCGATGGCGGGGGCTCCCTCCTCAAACACGGTGGCGGGACCGCCGGTGAAAATAATACCGTCCGGCGCGAAAGCTTTGATGCGCTCAAGCGGCGCAGAATAGGGCAGAATCTCGCAATATACCCCACACTCGCGCACGCGGCGGGCGATGAGAAGGTTATACTGTCCTCCAAAGTCGATGACGAGCACACGGCTCTGTTTGTTCATATAAAATAGAACCTCCGTTTTCTGTTGTAACAAGGTTTTGCAAAAAATACTGCTTCTATTTTTACATAATTTCGCCGAAATAGCAACAGTTTTTCTTTTTTTGCATCACGTCGCGCGTGTATAATGCCGTTTTTGCGCCGTACAATAGGTGCACACACGAAAACGACTTTTCCGAGGAGGAACCATTGTGAAAAAGTTTAACCGCTCCGCGCTGATAGCTTCCGCCTCTTGTTTGGCGGTATGCAGCCTGCTTGCCGCATTTTCTCCGGCAAACGCGCTGTTTTTCTCCAGCAAAAAGACAACCGCCGCCGTGGCGGCCTTTGCAAAGTCTGACGAGCCGGGCGCGCTCGTCACCTTCAGCGAAGACGACTTCGTTTCGCGCGTCGAAGGTCGTGATACGCTGGACGGCATCGTGCTCTCCGAGCTACCCGATCCCACGCTTGGCGCACTGCGTCTTGCTGGACGCTCGCTCTCATCGGGCGACAGCATTGCACGCGATGATTTTTCTCTGCTTTGCTTCGTTCCGCTCGCCAGCGGCGATGTGCACACCACCTTCAGCTTCTTGCCCGTCTTTGCGAAATCGGGCGTTGGTGAGCGTGCCGTACAGGTTGCTGTCAACCTGAGCGCCACGCCCAACTCGGCTCCCATCGCGCTTGACCTCTCCTACGAAACCTATGTAGACCTTCCGCTTTGCGCCGCGCTTCGCTCGGTTGATTTTGACGGCGACGGCTGCACCTATTCGGTCGTAACCCCCGCCGCGAAGGGTGAGGTTACCGTTACACCCGCCGGCTTCCGCTATACGCCGGCAGGCAAAAGCGGATCTGACACCTTCACCTATGTCGCGACCGACGCCTTCGGCAACGCATCATCTCCCGCAACTGTGACCCTTAACGTGCGCAAGCGCCCGGTGGGCAGCGATGTTCGCTACACCGACATGCTGCAAAGCCCCGCGCATTATGAAGCCGTGAAGCTTGCCGAAGCAGGCGTACTGACCGGCGAGCGCATCGGCTCTGATAGCTTCCTGAAACCCCAGGCGCCCGTAACGCGTGCCGAATTTGTGGCGCTGGTGACGGCCGCCGTTGATCTGCCCGTTCCCACCATGGCCGTTTCGACCGGCCTCGCCGACAACGACGCGATTCCCACCTGGGCGCAGCCCTATATCGCGTCGGCGATTTATAACGGCGTGGTACGCGGCGAGCGCAATGAAGACGGAAACAGCATCTTCCGCGCATCCGACACGCTGACCCGCGCCGAAGCGGCAACCATTCTCACCCGCGCAGTCAACCTGCCTGCAGCAGAGAGCACCGTGCGCTTCACCGATGAGGTGCCCGCATGGGCAAGCGAAGCGCTTGAGGCGGCAAGCTCTGCCGGCGTGCTTCCCACCTTTGCGGACGGCACGGCACGCGCCGAACAAGCTGTGACCCGTGAAGACGCAGTCCGTATGCTTTACGCGCTGATGAATCTCGCAAAGCGATAATGATATCACAGGGGGGAGCCTAGGCTCCCCCTTTTTTTATACTCGACAGGACGCAGCGGGTATGCTATACTGCTAGCACACGTTGAGCAATAAGGAGGCGGCGCAATGATTCTCTCTGTTTCTCGGCGCACCGATATCCCCTGCTGCTATGCCGACTGGTTCATGGCGCGCATCCGCGCGGGCTATGTGCTGACACGCAATCCGATGAATCACGCGCAGCTTTCGCGCATTCCGCTGACGCCCGACGTTGCCGACTGCATCGTATTTTGGACCAAAGATGCATACAATATCATGCCGCATCTCCATGAGCTTGACGGTCTTGGATACCACTATTACTTTCAATTTACACTTACGCCATATGACCGCACCATTGAGACCAATCTGCGGCCCAAAGAGGATATCGAGCGCACGTTTGCCATGTTGTCACAGCGCATCGGACGTGACCGCGTCCTGTGGCGCTATGATCCCGTTTTACTGTGTGATTCCATCGACGTGGCGTGGCACAAAGCGCAGTTTGCGCGTATGTGCAACGCGCTTGCGGCGCACACCGATACGGTAACCATCAGCTTTCTTGACCGCTACGCCAAAATGCGTGCGTCGGCCCTGCGCGCACCCGACGAAGCCGAACAGCACGAGCTGGCCGCATTTTTTGCGCGTACGGCGCACGCGCACGGATTGCGTATTGCCGCCTGCTGTGAAGCACAAGAGCTTGCGCAGTATGGCATTGAACGCGCAAGCTGCATCGACCG
>MEFT01000012.1 GCA_001725215.1 Clostridium sp. SCN 57-10 | reverse complement strand
AGACATCGGCGAGATGAGCGCCCTCGATCCCCAGCAGGGAGAGGCGTTCGGCAAGCTTGGCAACGACGTGTTCCGCAAGCTCGAAACGCTGCCCGTACCCACCATCGCCGCTGTGTTCGGCTTTGCGCTTGGCGGCGGCTGCGAACTTGCAATGTGCTGCGACATTCGTCTGGCGGCTGACACCGCGGTGTTTGCGCAGCCCGAGGTTTCGCTCGGCATCACGGCCGGCTTCGGCGGCACCCAGCGTCTGCCGCGTCTCATCGGCATGGGCAAGGCAAAAGAACTGCTTTACACCACCGCGAAAATCAAAGCCAACGAAGCACTTGCGCTCGGGCTGGTTAACGCCGTTTATCCGCCGGAAGCGCTGATGGACGAGGCGATCAAGCTCGCGGGCAAAATTGCGCGCAACGCTCCTATCGCCGTTCGCGCAACCAAAAAAGCGATCAACGACGGAATGCAGGTCGGCATGAATGAGGCAATCGTCATTGAGGAAAAGCTGTTTGGTTCTTGCTTCGGCACCGAAGATCAGAAAAACGGCATGACGGCCTTCTTGGAAAAACGCAAGCCGGAGCCCTATCAAAACCGCTGAGCAACCTGCGGTCCGGCCGTGCCTTTCAGATATATCGCCCCAACGATACGCTATATAATTCATAGGAGGGTATTATGGATTTTACATTGAGCAATGAGCAGAAGATGCTGCGGGAGATGTTCAGAAAATTCACCGAAAATGAAGTCAGACCGCTGGCAGAGGAAATTGATGAGACCGAGCGTTTCCCCGAAGAGACCGTCAAGAAGATGGCGAAGCTCGGTATGATGGGCATCTATTTCCCGAAGGAATACGGCGGAGCGGGCGGCGATGTGCTGACCTATGCGATGTGCGTAGAGGAGCTGTCGAAGGCGTGCGGCACCACCGGCGTTATCGTTTCGGCGCACACCTCTCTTTGCTGCGCCCCCATCTACGAGAACGGTACCGAGGAACAGAAGCGCAAGTATCTGCCCAAGCTGTGCTCGGGCGAGTGGATCGGCGCGTTCGGCCTCACCGAGCCTAACGCCGGAACCGACGCATCCGGCCAGCAGACGACGGCCGTGCTCGATGGTGACAACTATGTGCTCAACGGCTCTAAGATCTTTATTACCAACGCCGCTGCCGCTGATGTTTTCATCATTTTCGCTATGACCGACAAAAAGGCGGGCAACCACGGAATCTCGGCGTTCATCGTCGAGCGTACCTTCCCCGGCTTCTCGATCGGCAAGCACGAAAAGAAGATGGGTATTCGCGGAAGCTCGACCTGTGAGCTGGTGATGGAAGACTGCATCGTGCCGAAGGAGAACCTGCTGGGCAAGCTCGGCAAGGGCTTTAAGATCGCGATGCAGACGCTTGACGGCGGTCGCATCGGCATCGCCGCGCAGGCGCTTGGCATCGGAGAGGGCGCTGTTGAGGCGACCGTCCAGTACACCAAGGAGCGTATGCAGTTCGGACGCCGCATCTCGCAGTTCCAGAACACGCAGTTCCAGTTGGCCGACATGCACACCCGCATGCAGGCGGCGCAGTTCCTCGTCTATTCGGCCGCGATGAAGAAGCAGAAGGGCGAGCCGTATTCGATGGACGCCGCGATGGCTAAGCTGTATGCATCGGAAGCCGCGGGCGATGTGACCCGCCGCGCCGTGCAGCTGTTCGGCGGCTACGGATATACGCGTGAATATCCCGTGGAGCGCATGATGCGTGACGCGAAGATCACTGAGATCTACGAAGGCACCTCCGAGGTTCAGCGCATGGTTATTGCCGCCGGCCTCGGCGTGAAATAACACAGGAGGGTACGGTAGAATGAAGATTATTGTTTGTGTAAAGCAGGTTCCCGATACCTCCGGCAGAGTTGCCGTAAATCCGGACGGCACGCTGAACCGCGCGTCGATGCAGACCATTATTAACCCCGACGATATGAACGCCGTGGAAGCGGCGCTCCGCCTCAAAGACGAACTGGGCTGCCGCGTCACCGTTGTCACGATGGGTCCGCCCCCGGCGGCAGGCATGCTGCGTGAGCTGATGGCGATGGGCGCCGACGATGGCGTGCTTGTCTCCGGCCGCGAGTTCGGCGGCTCTGACACCTATGCAACTTCTCAGATCCTCGCCGCCGCCATCAAGAAGGTCGGCCTTGAGGAAGATGATATCGTGCTGTGCGGCCGCCAGGCAATCGACGGAGACACGGCGCAGGTTGGCCCGCAGATTGCCGAAAAGCTCGGCCTGCCGCAGGTCACCTATGTGGAAGAAATCCGCAAAAAAGGCAACACACTGACCTGCCGCCGCATGTTGGAAGAAGGCTATATGACCATCAAGGTCAAGACACCCTGCCTGCTTACCTGCATCAAGGAACTCAACGAGCCGCGCTACATGAGCGTCGGCGGTGCGTTCGAGTGCTTCAAGAAGCCGCTCATTACGCTTGATTACGAGGCACTCAAGGATGATCCCCTCATCGACCCGACCACGATTGGCCTGAAGGGCTCTCCGACCAACATCTTCAAGTCGTTTACCCCGCCGCAGAAGGGCGTGGGCATGATGCTTGAAGGCGATGACAAGGAAACGTGCGAGAAGCTCGCCGGCATTCTTGTCGCGAAGCACATCATCTGATAGGAAGGAGAACGAAACGATGGCTAACTTTAACAGTACCGATATTGCCGCTTTCAAAGATGTATGGGTCTTTTGCGAGCAGCGCGCCGGCAAGCTGATGCCGACCAACTTCGAGCTACTCTCCGGGGGCCGCAAGCTGGCCGATGATCTGGGCGTCAACCTTTGCGGGCTGCTGCTCGGCGACGACGTTGCACACCTTGCCAAAGAGCTGGGCGGCTACGGCGCGGATAAGATCATCCTTTGCGAGTCCCCCCTGCTGAAGGATTACACGACCGACGCTTATACGAAGGTCATTTGTGACGTCGTCGAGGAAATGAAGCCTGAGGCGTTCCTCATCGGCGCAAGCAACATCGGCCGCGACCTCGGCCCCCGCTGCGCAGCGCGCCTGCACACCGGTCTGTGCGCCGACTGCACCCATCTCGATGTCGACGTACCCAAGTATCTTGACTTCCTCCGCTCGAGCTCGACGCTCGACGTGGACGGCATGACCTTCGATATGGAAGACCGCAATCTTAAGATGACGCGCCCCGCGTTCGGTGGTCACCTGATGGCGACCATCATCTGCCCGCGCTTCCGCCCGAGCATGGCGACGGTTCGCCCCGGTGTGCTCAAGAAGTCTGAGTTCGATCAGACTAAGGCCGACGCGTGCGAGATCGTGCGTCCCGCCTTCTCGCTGACGAAGGATGACGTTGCGACTGAGGTCGTCGAGGTTGTCAAGGCCGCGAAGAAGATGATCGACCTCATTGGCGCCGAATTTATCGTGTCGGTCGGCCGTGGTATCAGCAAGGATGTCTCAACCGGCATTAAGCTGGCCGAAGAGCTGGCAGAGGCGCTCGGCGGTGTCGTCGGCGGCTCGCGCGCCACGGTAGATAACGGCTGGCTGTCGGTCGACCATCAGGTCGGGCAGACGGGCAAGACCGTGCATCCGAAGGTGTACATCGCGCTCGGTATTTCGGGCGCCATCCAGCACAAGGTTGGTATGCAGGACGCAGAGTGCATCATTGCCGTTAATAAGAGCGACAACGCTCCTATTTTCGAGGTGGCTGACTATGCCATCTGCGGCGACCTGTTTAAGGTAACGCCGATGCTCATCGATGCGATCAAGGCTGCCAAGGCCGGGAAATAACGAATACCCTCCGAAATGCTCACGCTTACGCGTGGGCATTTCGTTTATTCCGGCCTTCCGAGCGCTGTTTCGATGGACAATGCACAAAAAACATGATACCATCAAATGGACAATTATGGAGGGTCGGTGTGAACGGTGAGACGCATTGGCATGGCTGCACTTTTTTGTCTTATGTTTATAGGCGGCTGCGCCGCGCCGGCAGCGGGGGATACCACGCGCGCCGAAACGACGTCGGGCGGGACAGAGACGCGCTCTGCGGCGGCGGAGGCTTTGCGTGCCGAACTGGAAGCGCAAGGCGCCGAATGGTGCGAAGAGTGGCGTGACTGGAATGTCTGGTACGACGGATTGACCGAAGTGGAACGGTTTTGCACCGATGCCGCCGTTCGCTGCGAGCAGGGCGGCAAGGTGTTGGAGGGGGTCGGCTCCCTCGAGCTTGATTTTTCCGTGCCTTTTGTCATGACAGCGGAGACGGAAGCAGGCACGCTGCACATGGAATGTGCGGAGGAGGGCGGGCAGGTTGAACTGCGGCTTGGCGGCGAGACGATTTCTCCATATTTCGACCATGCGTGGAAGGCCGCGTTTGTTAAGGCGGACGGACGGGAAGAATACCTATTTATCTATGATGAAGGCCCGAGCGCCGATCCCTGCGTCTGGGTTTATCGGCTTAACGGGCGTCTTGCGCAACTTGGTCAGGCGCCTGATTACGGTATTCGCACCGACGGCGCGGGACTGCTCGTCAGCTACCGGTTCACGCAGTTTGATGAAGCGCCCGTAGTTTTTTGGCATCAAATTGCTCAAGACGAACTGCGGCAGGTTAACACCGATCCTGCGCTGTGGGTGGGGCAAAGCTTTACGCCGCGCGAGGATCTTGAGGTGTGGCTCTATGACACGCCCGATCATGCAAATTGGACGCCTGAGACAATACCGGCGGGTGAGGCGTTTGTGCTGCGCGGCTTCTGGGGCTGGTATAACTGCATGTCCGTTACCCGGGTAGATGGAACCGTTCAGGACATCGCTCTGTGGATCGGTGATTAAGGTTGGGAAGTGTAAAACCCGCTGTGCGTGCTTACGCATGGCGGTTTTTTCATATGGACAGCTGTTGCATTTTGACATCGCCATGATATAATACTATATGGATAAGTATATATCTTTCAAAAAAGGGGGCGTACCGTGCGCTACGACACCATTTTGCTCGATTCCGATCAGACACTGCTCGACTTTGCGGCAGATGAGCGAGCGGCGCTGTGCGCCACCTTGCGCCTGTTTGGCGCGCCCGACGACGACGTGCATTGTGCGCTCTATCACGGCATCAATGAAAGCTTGTGGCGGCAGTTTGAACGCGGTGAGGTAACAAAACCCGAGCTGCTTGAGCGCCGGTTTGCATTGTTTGCGCGCGAGGTAGGGATAAACGCTGAGCCTGCGGCGCTCAACGCCTCGTTTTTAGAGCATCTGTGCGCCCTTGGAGGGCGTGTGCTGCCCGGCGCGCGTGAGCTATGCCTCAAGCTGTGTGAGACGCACAAGCTGTATGTCGTGACCAACGGAGCTGCGCGTCCTGCGCGCACACGTCTTGCAAATGCTGGCCTTGCGCATCTGTTCTCTCATATTTTCGTTTCGGAGGAGCTGGGCACGCAAAAGCCAGAGCCCGTGTTTTTTGATCGCGTGTTTGCGGCACTGGGTGACCCGCCGCGCACGCGCGCCGTATTACTGGGCGACAGCCTGACAAGCGATATGGCGGGCGCGAAAGCGGCCGGAATTGCTGGCTGCTGGCTGTGCCCAGACCGCAGGCATCCCGACGCGGAGGGTGCATATGACTGGCGCATTGCCGAGCCGGAGGAGTTTTTGCCGATTGTCTGGGGGGGGGACGCATGAACGCTCAGCTTGAGCAGATGATTGCCGAAAGTCACCGCATCGTCTTTTTTGGCGGAGCGGGGGTGTCGACAGAAAGAGGCATTCCCGACTTTCGCAGCGCGGACGGGCTATATCGGCAGGATGGCGATGTTTCGCCCGAAACCATTTTAAGCCGCCACTATTTTGTTCGATATCCAGAGCGGTTTTTCCGCTTCTATAAAGAGAAGATGCTGTGCCTTACGGCGCGGCCCAATGCTGCGCATCTGCGCCTCGCGGTGCTCGAGCGTGAAGGACGTCTTTCCGCCGTCATCACCCAGAACATCGACGGGCTGCATCAGGCGGCCGGCTCGCGCCGTGTGCTTGAGCTGCACGGATCGATCCACCGTAATTTTTGTATGGACTGCGGCGCACCTTACAGCGCTGAGTATATCCTGCACAGCGGCGGAGTTCCGCGCTGTGCTTGCGGCGGTATCGTCAAGCCTGATGTGGTGCTTTATGAAGAGCCGCTTGACAGCGCCGTGATTGATGAGGCCATCGGACAGCTGCGCAATGCCGATTTGCTAATTGTCGGCGGCACTTCGCTTGCCGTATGGCCGGCGGCGTCGCTCATCGACTACTTCGGTGGTGACCGCATTGTGCTTATCAATCGGGAGGAGACCCGCCTTTCGGGGCGCGCATCGCTCATCGTTACCGCGGATATCGGCGAAACCTTGCGTCTATCACCATGTCGGGAGGGAACGCTATGAATTTAACACATCTAAAGTATGCCGTAGAGGTCGCCCGCACGGGCTCGATCACGCAGGCAGCCGAAAATTTATATATGAGCCAGCCGAATTTGAGCAAGGCGATTCGCGACTTTGAACAGGCACTTGGCTTTGCCATTTTCCGCCGCTCATCCAAGGGCATCGAGCCGACGGCGAAGGGCGTTGAGTTCCTCGAGCATGCGCGCGCGGTGCTGCTCCGAATCGATGAAATGGAGCGGCTTTACACCGAAAGCGCAGACTGCGCGCAGCTTTCCGTATCTGCGCCGCGCGCAAGCTATATTTCGCACGCGTTCACGCGCTTTGTCAGGCGGCTCGAATGCGCGGAGGGTATGGACATCACATTCCGCGAGACACATTCGCTCGCCGTCATCGGTGATGTGCTCGAAGGGCGCGCGCTGCTTGGCATCATTCGCTTCCGGCTGGAACACGGAAAACACTTCCGACTGCTGCTGGAGGATAAAAATTTAGAATATGAAACGCTGCTCGATTTTGACTACCGGCTGCTTTTTTCGCGCGATCATCCGCTCGCCGGGCGCGACACAATTGGGCGCGAGGAGCTTGCACAGTATATCGAAATTGTGCACGGCGACTTATCGGTGCCGTTCCTTTCGGCGGACAAGCTTGAGCGCGAAGGAAAGCCGGGGCGCAGTCTCAACCGCATTTCTGTGTTTGAACGCGGCAGCCAGTTTGATTTGCTGCGCAATGTGCCAGGCTCCTATATGTTTGTATCGCCTATGCCGCACGAGCTGCTTGTGTGCAACGGGCTGACGGAAAAGCGCTGCGCGTGGGGCGGGCGTGCTCGCGACCTGCTCATCTATCAAAGTGGGCGCAAGCAGAGTCGACTGGAGGAGCAATTTCTTGCTCAGCTTTACGCTGTGCGTGATGATCTATAACCGCGCATTCTATATCGATAAATATATATCGATATAGAACTTTTATATTACCCAGTCAACTCGAAAACTGCTATACTAAAGTCATAAGGAACCATCATCTGACTGGAGGTAGCATTATGGCAAGATTTACATTACCGCGCGATATCTATTATGGGAAAGACAGCCTCGAAGTACTCAAAAGCATTTCGGGAAAGCGTGCAATCGTCGTCGTGGGCGGCGGCTCAATGAAGCGCTTTGGTTTCCTCGATCGGGTGACACAATATTTGCATGAAGCCGGCCTTGAGGTCAGACTTTTTGAAAACGTCGAACCCGATCCCTCGGTGGAGACTGTGATGCGCGGCGCTGCCGTCATGCGCGAGTTTGAACCCGATTGGATCATTTCGATTGGCGGCGGATCGCCGATTGACGCCGCAAAAGCCATGTGGGCCTTTTACGAGCACCCCGAAACGACCTTTGACGCGCTCTGCATTCCGTTTAACTTCCCCAAGCTGCGCACCAAAGCGCGCTTCATCGCCATTCCGTCGACCTCCGGCACGGCGACCGAGGTTACGGCGTTTTCGGTCATCACCGATTACGCAAAGGGCGTAAAATACCCGCTCGCCGACTTTGAAATTACGCCTGACATCGCGATTGTCGACCCGGCCCTTGCCGAGACGATGCCTCCGCAGCTCGTCGCTTACACCGGCATGGACGCTCTGACCCACGCCATCGAGGCGTATGTTTCGACGCTGAACGGCCCCTTTACAGACCCCCTCGCCCTGAAGGCGATTGCGATGGTCTTTGATTATCTTCCCGCCTCGTTTGCCGGCGATATGGCGGCGCGTGAGCAGATGCACTACGGACAGTGCCTTGCTGGCATGGCGTTTTCCAACGCGCTGCTTGGCATTGTGCACTCGATGGCGCACAAAACGGGTGCAGCGTTCTCCACAGGGCATATCGCCCATGGCTGCGCCAACGCCATGTATCTGCCCTATGTCATTCGGTTCAATGCGAAAGAGGCAGCTGCCGAAGCCCGCTATGCGGACATCGCGCGCAGCCTGCGCCTGACCGGTTCCAATAACGCCGAGCTGACTGCCGCGCTGTGCGACGCGATTGATGCGTTTAACGTAAAGCTTGGCATTCCGAAAACGCTGAAAGCGTTTGGCATTGACGAGGCCGAGTTTGAGCAGAAGATCGCTTCCATCGCGGCGCTTGCCGTCGGTGATGCGTGCACCGGCTCGAACCCCCGCACGATCGACCCCGCACAGATGGAGCGCCTGTTCCGCTGCATTTACAACGGCGAGACCGTGAACTTCTAATTTCACCGACTCTGCGAGAGGCTGCGCTCTCGCTCCCATATTCAAAATGCCTTGACCAAAGAGCCAAGCCGCTGCACCCCTGATGGATGGGTGCGGCTTTTTGGCTTAATTGTATATCGTATCATGTCGTACGTGAAAGGAAGTGCATTTGTGACCACACAGCCGATTTCCAAACAAACGCTTTTAAGACTGCCCGCCTACCTCAACTACCTCAAGCAGCTTGCGCAGACGCATGCCGTACATGTGTCCGCGACCGGCATTGCCGAGGCGCTGGGGCTTAATCAGGTGCAGGTGCGGAAGGACCTCGCGCTGGTCAGCGATGGCGGCAAACCGAAAACCGGATACCAAATCCGCGAACTGATCGCGGACATCGAGCACTTTTTGGGATATGACAATACGAACGGCGCCGTGCTCGTCGGCGCGGGACATCTGGGGCGTGCGCTGCTCTCTTACTCCGGATTTAAGAGCTACGGCCTTGAGATCGTCGCCGCGTTTGACGAAAACGAAGCGGTGATCGGCTCAACGATCAATGGTCACGAGGTGATGTCCATCCACCGCCTGCGCGACCTTTGCACACGCATGAAAATTCACATTGGAATTATCACGGCGCCGGCCGAGGCGGCGCAGCAGGTATGCGACCGTTTGGTGGAGGGCGGCGTACGCGCCGTTTGGAACTTCGCGCCCACCATTCTGCGCGTGCCGGAAGGTATCTTGGTTCAGAACGAAAACATGGCGGCTTCGCTCGCCGTGCTGTCCAGCCACCTCAGCGATAAGCTGAAGCAGGAACGATAGGAGGCGTCGCATGAAAATCAGTATTTGCGTAGGCAGTTCGTGCCATCTTCGCGGCTCTAACAAAATTGTGGAGCTCATGCAGGAGGCGATTGCGTGCAGCGGTATCTCCGACCGCGTGGAGCTTGGTGCTGCCTTTTGCCTTGGAAAATGTACCGATGGTGTTTCGGTTCGCATCGACGATGAGGTTGTTTCGGGCTTTTCTCCGCAGAATTTTGCCGAGATGTTTGACCGATATATCATGAAACGGCTGTCTTAAAGCGGCAGCGGGGGAGAAGACATGAGCGAGTATCTGAAGCTGAAAAAATCCAATTGCAAAAACTGTTATAAATGTATCAGGCACTGCCCGGTTAAATCGATTCGGTTTTCCGACAACCAAGCACACATTGTGACCGACGAGTGCATTTTGTGCGGCCGCTGCTTTGTGGCCTGCCCGCAAAACGCAAAGGAGATTCGCAACGATGTCGCTGTTGTACGCGCGATGATCGACAGCGGCGCGCCTGTTTACGCAAGTGTCGCCCCTTCGTTTGTGGCAAACTATGAGGGTGCGACCATTGAAACGATGGAGCGCGCGCTGCGCGCCCTCGGCTTTACGGCGGCGGAGGAGACGGCGGTCGGCGCGACGATTGTGAAAAACCGTTATGACGAGATGGTCAATCGCGCCGAGCAGGACGTGATCATCTCGACCTGCTGCCATACGGTGAACATCGGCGTGCAGAAGCATTTCCCCGAGGCGCTGCCCTTCCTTGCGCCCGTGCTGTCGCCTATGCTGGCGCATGGCGCCGAGATTAAAAAGGTACATCCTGAGGCGAAAACCGTGTTTCTCTCGCCGTGTATCTCCAAAAAGCAGGAGGCGGAGCTGTATCCCGGTATGGTGGACTGTGTGCTGACCTTTGAGGAGCTGACCGGCTGGATGCGCGATGAGGGCATTGAGGTCGAAGCCTCGCAGGACGGCGGCGGAAACCGCGGCCGCGCCCGCGCATTTCCTGTCTGCGGCGGTATTATCCATGCGATGAAGTGCGAAAACCCCGATTATACCTACCTCGCCATCGACGGCCTTGACAATGTCGCGCAAGCGCTGCGCGACGTGATTGCGGGCAACCTTACGAAGTGCTTCATCGAAATGTCGGCCTGTGCGGGCAGCTGCATCGGTGGCCCCGCGATGGATAAGGATCGACGCGCGCCCGTGCGCGAATATATCACCGTGCGTAAATATGCGCCCGAGGCCGATTTCATCGTTGAACCGCACGAAACCTCGGAGCTTAGAAAGAGCTTCCCCTACGTTGGCATCAAAACGCTGATGCCCGGCAGCGCAGCCATCGCTGAAATTCTGCACCGCATGGGCAAGCTCAAGCCGGAAGACGAGCTCAACTGCGGCAGCTGCGGCTATGACAGCTGCCGCGAGAAGGCGATTGCAGTATACAACGGCAAAGCCGATCTTACCATGTGTCTGCCGTTCCTCAAGGAAAAGGCGGAAACATTTTCGGACAACATCATTCGCAACACGCCGAACGGCATCATCGTGCTCAATGAAATGTTTGAAGTTCAGCAGATTAACCGCGCGGCGTGCGAGCTGTTCAACATTGAAAACAGCGCCGACGTGCTTGGCGAGCCGGTGGTGCGTATCCTTGACCCACAGCCGTTTATGGAGGTTATGCAGTCGGGCAAAAACATTCGCAATAAGCGAGCCTATCTCGCGGAGTATAAGCGCTATGTTGACCAAACAATTATGCATGATCCTAACTATCACATTTTCATGAGCATCATGCGCGATGTGACAGAGGAGGAAACGCATAAGGTCAACAAAGAGACGATCAGCCGCCGCACCATCGAAATCACCGACAAGGTGGTTGAAAAGCAGATGCGCGTCGTACAGGAGATCGCCTCCCTGCTCGGCGAGACGACGGCCGAAACCAAGATCGCCTTGACCAAGCTTAAGGAGTCGCTGGCTGATGAATAACATGTATACCGACGTTGGCTACCGCAGCGTCAATAAGCATGGCGAGCTTTTGTGCGGCGACCACATCGATATTGTCGAGGCGAATGCCAATACGGTCATTATGGTGCTGGCGGATGGCCTGGGAAGCGGCGTCAAGGCCAACATTCTGTCCACGTTGACATCTAAAATCATTTCCACCATGATGGCGCAGTCGATGAGCATCGAAGACTGCGTCAACACCATTGCCGCGACGCTGCCCGTTTGCGCCGTGCGCGGCGTCGCCTATTCGACGTTTACCATCATACGCGTCACGAACAGCCGCGAGGCGGAGATCATCCAGTATGACAATCCGCACGTCATTCTGCTGCGCAACGGCCGCAATGTGGCCTTTCCCGAGATTTCCACGACCATCGAGGACAAGGTGATTTACCGCTCGAAGGTGAATTTGCAGGAGGGCGACGTGTTCCTCGCCATGAGCGACGGCGCCGTGCACGCCGGCGTGGGGCGCACACTGAATTTCGGCTGGCGGCGCGACGACATCATTGCCTTTATGGAGATGATGTATGACCCCGAATACACGGCAAAGACGCTTGCCACCATCCTGCTTGACGAATGCAATCGCCTGTATGAAAACCAGCCGGGAGACGACACGACGGTATGCGCCATCAAGATTCGCCCGCGCAAGCCGGTCAACCTTATGATCGGCCCGCCGGCCGACCCCGCGGACGTACGCAAAATGATGTCGCTCTTTTTCTCCAAAGAGGGTAAGCACATCGTGTGCGGCGGCACAACCTCAAGCCTTGCGGCCGAATACCTCGGAAAAACGGTGCGCACCAGCTTACGTTATCTCGATCCGGAAATCCCGCCCATCGCCGAAATCGACGGGGTAGATCTTGTGACGGAGGGCGTGATCACCATCAACAGGGTGCTTTCTTATGCGCGCAATTACTTAGAGGATAACCGCTATTACTCCCACTGGGACTATAAGCAGGACGGCGCTTCGTTGATTTCGCGTATGCTGTTTGAAGAAGCGACCGACATCAACTTTTACGTCGGGCGCGCCATTAACCCCGCGCATCAAAACCCCGATCTGCCCATCAGCTTTAACATCAAGATGCAGCTTGTGCAAGAACTTGCCGATTGCCTGAAAAAAATGGGCAAGCGGATTAAGGTAAGTTATTTTTAAAATAACGCAAAGGGGGGAGCAGGCTCCCCCCCTTTTGCGCCACGGCCGCGCCGTGGCTAACCTCCAACGCCGCACCGAATGGAGCGGCGTTTCGCCTTGTTTTCTGCGGAAAGCAATTAGCGGGTAGAAGTGCTTTTTCGGCGCGCATGTCGCCGAAAAAGCAGACTGATTAAAACCTTTGGGCTTTTTGGTGAAACGAAAACGGCGTCTGCTTATAGCAGACGCCGTTTTGATTTTATCGCTTATAGCGAAAGAATATCCTCGCAGAGGGCGGCAACGTCCTCGTCGCGCGTTGCCCAGCTTGTGCAGAAGCGCACAGCGCTGTGCGTCTCGTCAACGCGCTGCCAGTAGGAATAGCCGTATTTGTCGCCAAGGCGCGCAAGATACTCGTCGGGCAAAATGGGGAACTGCTGGTTCGTGACCGACGGCACGAGGAACGAAAAGCCCTTTTGCTCACACGCGCGGCGAATGTCAGCTGCAAGGCGGTTTGCGTGCCGCCCGATTTCAAAATAAAGATCGTCTTCAAACAGCGCGGCAAATTGAAGACCGAGCAGCCAGCCCTTGGCAAGTCTGCCGCCGCGCTGCTTGATGAGGTATTTGAAGTCCTCCGCCAGCGCGCGGCGCGGCATGCAGACCGCCTCACCCATCAGCGCACCGACTTTGGTGCCGCCGATATAAAACGCATCGCAGCATTCGCAAAGCAGCGGCAGTGTTATGTCCGATCCCTCCGCTGTCAGCCCATAGCCGAGGCGCGCGCCGTCCAGATAAAGCAGCAGGTTGCACGCGTCGCAGGCGGCGCGCAGGTCGCGCAGCTCGTCCGCCGAATAGAGCGTGCCGATTTCGGTGGGGTGAGAGATATAAACCATCTTGGGCTGCACGATGTGCTCGTGCGTTTCGTCGTTCCAATGCTGCGCGCAATAGTCGCGCACCTGCGCCGCCGTCAGTTTGCCGTCGGCACTCGGCAGCGCGAGCACCTTATGCCCCGTCGCCTCAATGGCGCCCGTTTCGTGTACATTAATGTGTCCCGACACGGCGGCGAGCACCCCCTGATGGGGGCGCAGCGCGGCGGAAATCACCGTCAGGTTGGCCTGTGTACCGCCCACGAGGAAAAAGACGGGCAGCGTATCGTCGCCGCATGCGCGGCGGATATGTGCGCGCGCCGCTTCGCAAAAGCGATCTTCGCCATACCCCGGGTTTTGCTCTAGATTGGTGTGCAGCATGTTTTCGAGGATGCGGGGATGAGCACCCTCGCAATAGTCGGATGTGAATAGAATCATAACCGTGGTGTTCCTTTCCGTAATACAGTTTCGCTTGTTGTAAAATGCTTCACTAAGATATATTAAATGGTTTTTTTATTTTCCCAGTGCGGAGATCGGAATCGAAGGCCGAAAATGAGCGCGCGCACGATCCAGTCGATAATCATGGCGACCCATATGCCGAACACGCCCATGTGGAGATAGGTGCCGAGCAGCCAACTCAGCGCGATACGGCATGTCCACATGGTGATGATGGATGTTGTCATCGTAAACTTCGCGTCGCCCGCCGCGCGAAGGGCGTTGGGCAGCGTGAAGGCAAGCGGCCAGAAGAAGAAGCAGAATATGCTGTGCAGGCGGATGATGTCTCCGGCCAAGCGTGCCGTTTCGGCCCCGACTTGATACAGCGAGACAAAGTAAGGGCAGAGGAAATACATCGGAATATTGAGCAGAGCCAGCCATAAAAACGCCTTGCCCATGAGCGACTTCGTGTAGTGCCGCGCCTGCTTGACGTCGCCCGCACCGACGCACTGGCCGACGACGGTAATCATCGCAAGTCCGACGGCGGTGCCCGGAATAGAAGGGATCACGGCGATGTTGCTAGCAACCGAGTTTGCCGCGACCGCCACCGTGCCATAGCTTGCAATGAAGCTCGACACGAGCACCTTGCCGATTTGGAAAATGCCGTTTTCCAGTCCCGATGGGATGCCGATGCCGAGAATGCGCCTAATCATCGCAAAGTCCGGACGGTATGTACGCAGATCGCGCACGAAAACGACATTCGCCGTGCTACGCAGCAACAAAAGAATG
>MEFT01000011.1:14837-19663 GCA_001725215.1 Clostridium sp. SCN 57-10 | reverse complement strand
ATGGCGACGAGCATGGCAGGAATCGTCCCCAACCCCAGCCGGGTGATAAAATACCCTGAAAAGGCAGACACCATCATCACTGCGCCGAAGGCGAAATTGGTAAAGTCAAACACACTGTAAATCAAAGAGTATCCGACGGCCAGTAAAGCATATAGGCCGCCGACGGAAATGCTGGTGACCAGCTGTTGTAATAACTGTGACATTCTATTCTCCTAACGGGAGCACAATGGATCTGCCCGCAGACAGATCCATTGTGCGAAGTGTTGTCTGTGTCCCGGGTAACATCAAGAAGGCAGGAATAGACGCTGCGTTACCTCTGGTCGGGGTAGAAGCTGTCGCGAAGAGAGAACTTACCGTCTACCACTTCGATGATGGCGACCATTTTATTCAGCGGGTTATGGGTGGCGGGGTCAACGGTGAAATGCTCATCGGTGAACAGCTTCACATCGGTCGCGCCCTCCAGCGCGTCGCGGATTTTAACGGAGTCGAGGCTTTGTGATTCGTTGATGGCATACATCAGCAGCTCGACCGCGTCGTAAGCGTAGTAAACAAAAATGTTGGCCTGCCAGTCAGGATGTTTGGCGTTATACTCGGCTGCAAAATCGGCATACGCGGGGTTTTCGCCGTAAATACCGTTGGTCAGCATAGCGCCTTCAAGCGCGGGACCCGCGACTTCTAAAAGCGCGTTGTCATACACGCCGTCGGTGAAGATATACTGAAAGTCAAGGCCGAGATCGGCGGCCTGATTTGCCACATAAGACGGCATTTCGACATCGGCCTCGCCGAACGTGGTCAGCTGGGCGCGGAATTCAACGTCTTCGGCCTGAACGCCGATGCGATCGACAATCGTGCCGCCCAGCTTGGTGAACTGCTCTTCAAAATAGTTGCATATATTCTGGGAGTAAGGGTTGCCTAGCGTTTCGATCATGCCGACCCGGCGAATGCCGTCATCGTAAGCATAGTTGGCGGCGGCAGTGCCCTGATAAGAGTCGATAAAGCAAACGCGGAAGGCATAAGGGTGCAGCGTTCCATCTTCCGCGACGGTTACCTTTTCGTTTGTCGCAGAAGTTGCGATAAAGGGAACTTTAGCTTCGTCGCAAATATCCGCCATCGGAATGCCGGCGCTACTACTGGAGGGGCCGATGATCGCAATCGCGTGGTCTTCGTTAATCAGGCGGTTGCAGGCAAGAACGCCGTCGGTGGCGTTATCGGGCTGCATATCGTAGGCAACCAGCTTGACCTGTTTCCCTAGAATGCCGCCTTTGCTGTTCAGATCTTTAAAGTAATCCTGCAGGAACAGCTGGGGCGGAACGCCGACATAGGCGTCAGAGCCGGACAGGTCGCCGATATAGCCGATGACAACGGTGTCGCCACTCTGGCCACACGCGCTCAGCATGGCAATCAGCATAGCGATAACTAAGAACAATGCTGCTTTTTTCATTTTTTCTGCCTCCCAATCATCATTGTGTTTTTCTTTTTTGCGCGCGCTCCGCGCGTCTGTGTAGTGGGGTCGTTCGTGCGTGGGGCAAACGATAGGAAGATACCTCCCTTCATGGCGTTGCGTTGATCAAGCACTTATTTCAATGCCGTTTATATATATTCACGGACAACTCCTATCATTCAATTCGTGATGCATATCGCTGTAAAGCAAGCCGCTGCCGCTTGTCCGTGCATCCGCCCGTCCATGAACGGCAAGGACTGATGGGATGTAAATGGTGGTAATGCCCGGCTGAGCAGGCGCAGAAAAAGCCCGCTGCAAACGAACGGCTACGGCAAGGCCGCCATTCGTTTGCAACGGGCTTTTTCAAATGTCGATGTTGGTTTTTCGGTTACTCTGAAAGGGCTATAAAGATGCAGTGTCCGCAAAGTATTCTTTTGCCTGCATAATATTGCGCCGAATCTCTTGGGCCAGCGCCTCCATGCTTGCAAATTTGCGTTCCTCGCGCAGAAAGTACCACAGCTCCACGCGGATGCGCTTGCCGTAAAGGTCACCCGAGAAATCGAGCAGATGGCTTTCGGCACGGGCGGCGGCACTGTCTGCCACGGTGGGACGGGAACCAACGTCGGTCACCGCCTCGCAGATGCGTCCGTCGGGTAGCATGACGCGCGCGGCGTAAACCCCGCGCGGGGGCGCGTCGTGCGGCAGCGCGATATTCGCCGTCGGCAGGCCGAGCGTACGCCCGATACGGTTGCCAGGCTCGACCACGCCTTCGAGAATGTAAAGAGGCTGCTTCATGGGCGCCTCCCGCATCAGCGGTGGAGCAGCGCCGACACGCGCTTGTAAAGCAGGAAGGTAATCAGCGAGTTGGCGGCCGCTTTGACGAGGTTAAACGGCACGATGATGGGCAAGAGAAGCCCCTTCACGGCCTCGACCGGCATGCCTGTGTAATAGGGCGTGACCACGAGATTCGCCGCGACCATGACAAGCGTCATAGTGACGACGCCGCAGGTAAGCGCAAGCAGAGCGGACTTAATATTTTTGCCTCTGCGGTAGATCAGGCCGGCGACAAGCACAAACGAGCCGGTGGCAAGAAAGTGCATGATGATGCCGTAAATACCGCTTTTCACGCTGACCGTCAGCCCCTGGATGACGCAGACGACGGCGGTGAGCACCAGCCCCGCGCCGGGGCCGAAGGCGAAAGTGCCGATGAAAATGGGGATGTCGGCAGGGTCGTATTCGAGAAAATCTGCGGCGGGGAATATGGGGAAGTGGATGAGGGCGACGAGCACCACCGAAATGGCGGCGAGCATGCCAAGCTTGGTCATGCGGCGGGTTGCGGCGCGGCGGCCGGGCAGCGAATGCGGATCGGTCATAGCGGGGTTCCTCCCAATACATATTCAGGCTGCCGAGGATGCGCAAAAAAACGCCCCGACCATGCTGATCGGGGCGCACATGCAAAAAACACGCACTGCTTCTTTCATCCGGACTATACCGTCGGTTCGGGGATCGCACCCGATCTGCGTTACCGCTCGCGGACTAAAGGCATGCGCCTCATTACCGCCGGTGGGGACTCACACCCCGCCCTGAAACAACCTGTAACGCCATCATAGCACCGCGTGTGTTATTTGTCAACTGCATAATGTGATAAAAAATAGATGCAATTTGAGTCAATATGTGATAAAATGATACCATTCATGCAAACGGAGGGAAATGGATGGACTATGTCTATGTGGTCTTCTCCCACACACATACGCGCATCGGCGGCATGATCCGCTTTTTCACCCGCTACACCTACAACCATGTAGCGCTTTCGATTGACGAAAGTTTGGAAAAGCTCTATTCTTTTGCACGCTACCGCGCCCACTCGCCGTTCCGCGGCGGTTTTTCCGTCGAGATGCCGTGTTCTTATTGTGGCGACGCGTACGATACCCATATCCGCATTTACCGCCTGCCCGATCCGGACGGCTCTTTGCGTGCGTCGCTCGAGCGCTTTGCGCGCGAGTGCGGGCATTATATCTACAACTTGTTCGCAGCGGCCTTCTTGGTGCTGCGCTTGCGCGTTTCGATTCCCGCGTCCTCAACCTGCCTTGATTTTGCGGCGGAGATGCTGCGGGAGGAGCGGATTTATTCGATTCGCGCGCTCGAGCGCGCCATAGGCGGCGAGCTGATTTACGAAGGCAGCATGCGCGACTATCTGGTGGCGCACGGTGTTGCCATCACACGAGATGAGCACTTTTTTGAGCATGTGACACGCCGCAGGGCGGCGTGGGAGGCGTGCGCAGCTGTGGCCACTCTGCTGCGCCGCGCCGTGGCACGATAGCGCCGTAAGGTGCAGAACGGAGGCTTTATGGCAAAAGCGGCAACCATTCGCGACGTGGCGAGGCAGTCGGGAACGGCGATTTCCACCGTTTCGCGCGTGATCAACGGAAACTACCCGGTCAGTGCGGAGACAAGGCAGCGCGTGCTCGAAGCAATCGCCGCGCTTGACTACCGGCCGGACGGCGTGGCGCGCAGCCTGAAGGTGAAAAACACCTATCTTGTCGGCGTCGTGGTGGCCGATCTGTGCAATTCTTTTTTTATGCGGCTTGTCAAGGGCATGGAGCATGTGCTCAGCGGAGACGGGTACAGCATTATCATTGCCGAGCATGAGGAAAACCCCGAGCGCGAGCGGCGCATTGTGGAAATGCTGCTCGATAAAAAGGTGAGCGCGATTGTAACGACGACGTGCCACACAAGTGCCGCGTATTACCGGGGCGTACGCACGGGCGAGGTGCCCATTGTGTTCGTAGACCGTACTGTGCCCGAGTTGGAGGCCGACGCCGTGATGGAGGACAATGAGGCCAATGCCTACGAGCTGACGCGCTATCTGCTGGAAAACGGACATCGGCGCATTGCCGTGATTACGGGCGGTGCGCCCGTATACACCACAGCGAGCCGCTATGCCGGTTATTGCCGCGCGCTGCGCGAATATGACATTGAGCCTGCGCAGCAGTATGTGGTGGCCGAGCAGCAGGGTTCAAGCCATGAGGGTATTTTGGCGCTGTTTCATCATTTGCCGCGCGCCGAATGGCCGACCGCCGTCTTTGCAAGCAATAACCGCCGCGCCGAGGATGCGTTGCGCGCGTTTCGTGACCTTGGGCTGCGTGTGCCGGAAGATGTATCCCTTGTTTCTTACGGCAACATCAGCCTGCCATGGCTTTTTAACCTCAAACTGACGCGCATCGAGCAGGATATGGTGCGCATCGGTCAAAAGACGGGCGAACTGGTGCTGCGCAAGATCAAGTATCCGCAGAGCGGATACCGTGAGTATGTCATGAATTCTCAAATCGTTTACGGCAATTCGGTTCGCGATTTGACACGCCTTCCGCGCGAACGGAGATAAAAC
>MEFT01000011.1:0-14789 GCA_001725215.1 Clostridium sp. SCN 57-10 | reverse complement strand
GCTCGGCAGCGCCCTTGGTTTTGTTATTCTGCAGCCTAGCGGTGCGAGAGATCTTGCGCCGCCGCGCGGTCGAACGCGCGGTTGCGGAAGTAAAGCCCGATTTCGATGCAGAGCATCAGGGCATTGAGCACATAGAAGAAAAATACATAGCTCATGTTGCCCGAAAGCAGCTTTGCGGTGATGCCGCACACATAGCCAAACAGAATGAGGCTGAGAAACATCAGGCTTTTGCCTTTTGCGGTGCGGGCGCGGTAAGATTTCAGGATAGAGTTAGGCCACGAAAGACCAAAGCTGACCACCATCAGGGTTTCCAAAAGCTGTTCCATGTGAATGCAGACCTCCAGTTAAATATGTGGCGCGTGCAGGGCACGCGACTAGGGAAGACGGAAATATTCCCGCGCAAGGGCGGCAACATCGGTGTCAAACGCAACATTTCGGCGAGGAACAAGACCGAGCTTGCCGTGCAGCTCGTCGGGCAGGTTGTTGAGCACAAGCTGAAGCTGTACGCCGACCTCGCGGTAAAGCGTGTGCGCTGTTTCTTCGTTGTACAGGCCGTGGGGGTAGGCGAAGAAAAAATCGCGCGGCGCGGGGAACTCTCTTGTGATGGCATGCTGTGAAGCCATGAGGCGGCGAACAAGCGTATCGTGGTCGAGCTTGGACATATCTTCGTGCTTGACCGAGTGGGAATAAACGGTGACGATGCCGCTCGCCTCCATCTCACGCGCCATAGCGGGATCGAAGCGGTTATCGCAGTAAAACTTCTCCGTCGTCATGAAGATGTCGGCGTGGATGCCATATTCTTTTAAAATCGGCCAGGCGATCTCATAGTTGGAGCGGTAGCCGTCGTCGAAGTTGAGAATAAAGCTGTCCACCGTCTTATCATAGTCGCCGCGATAGTATTGTGCAAGGCTGATAGGCTGCAGCCCCATGGCGAGCAGCGCGTCAAGGTCGGCGCGGAACTTTGCCTCGGTAGTCGAATATTTAGGGCTGAGGTTCGGCGGAATCTCGGTCTCCTCAAAGTTGTGATAAAGCAGCACGAGCACGTCAGTCATGCCGGATAGCACGCCTTTCTGCATATCGTATACGGCGCGCACCATGCGGCACGCCTCGGCGCGGCTCGCCGTTTTGTGCGGGGCGAACGATCCGTTCGGATAGCCGGAAACAATGTCTGCGCGGCTGACGGCGCGCACCGCGTCGCGCGCAAACGGGCTGATGCGCGCAGCGTCAGTAAACACGCGGGGCAGGCGGCGCAGCTCGGGCTTGATCTTCATATGGGTAAAATAGCGCAGCAGAGAGGCGGATAGCTCCTCGCGCGTAATGGGCGCGTCGGGCGCAAAGGTATCACTGCTTTTACCGTTGACAATGCATCCGACATACGCCCAGTTGATGGCGGCGGTATACCACGAGTCCTGCGGCACATCGGCAAATGAGCTGCCGACGGAAAACGGGGTCATGCTCTCGCCCGACATCGCGGCGAGCATGGCCACAAACTCGGCGCGCGTAATGTCGCTCAGCGGCGCAAACATGCCGTCGTCGCGTGCGCGCGCAATGCCGAGCTCGAACAGATCCGCAACGTCACGATAATACCAAGCGTTGTCCGGAATGTCGCTCGGCAGCGCGGCGGGCAGAGCGGGATCAAGGGCGAAAGCATGCAGCGGCAGGCAGCAGAGCGCGAGCAGAAAACAAAGAATACGTTTTCTCATGATACCTCCTCAGTTGCGGATGAGCGGCGCGTCGGGCCGCGCGAACGGAATGGACATGCCTGCTTCGTCGAGCACCTGCTTGACGGCGAGCAGCAAATCGGATCGGACGTCGGCCAGATCGGCGCGACGTACGGCAACGCGCACCAGCACCTCGACCGCGGTAGGAGCGAAGTTCCACACCTTTACAAACGGCTCCGGATCGCGCAGCACGCGTTCGTCGGCCCGCGCGACGCGGTCGATTAGCGCGTGCGCGGCGGCAAGGTCGCAGCGGTAGCTGACGGGAACCGTAAATTCGAGTTTTCGCGTCGGCTCGGCGGTCACGTTGATGATGCGGCTTTTGGAAACAAATCCGTTGGGCAAAAAGACACGGCGGTTGTCCACCGTATTGATCACGGTGTGCACAAAGCCGATGGAAACGGCAGTGCCCGATGTGTCTCCTACCTCGATGAAATCGCCGGGCGCAAAGGGCTTTGCAAGCAGGAGGAAAATGCCGCCCGCTACGTTGGCGAGGGAATCCTGCAGCGCGAGCGAAACAGCAAGTCCGAACACCGAAAACAGAGCGACGAGCGAGGTTACCTCAAGCCCCAGACCTTGCGTACACACGAGAATCAGCAGAAAATAGAGCACACCGTGAATGAGCTTGCATATAAGGCTCGAGACGGCAGGGTTGAGTGAGCCGATGCGCGCCGTGGCGCGCCGTACGGCGCGCATCAATAGCTTGATGACGACGATGCCGGCGACGACGGTACATAAGAGCCGCACAAGGGATGCGACGCTCAGACCGGTGAGCTTGGATAAAACAGCATTAACCGATTCCATGAAGACACCTCCGAAACCGATGCAAATCGGATGAACCTCAAACAATATTACACTATAGCACATTTGCCTATGTGGCGCAATCAAAAAAGAAACGCAATACTGGCGCTTGCTGAAAAGAATGGCAAATGTTATAATGCGAAAGGGCGGTGCGCAGGCGCCGCAAAGAGATTTGGTTAGGAAGGCGGAAAGAGAAGACCATGCTGCGAAGATTTATCTCCTACTACAAGCCGCACCGCACGATTTTCTATGCTGATATGCTGTGCGCCGCCGTTGTCGCGGTTTGTGACCTGTTTTATCCCACCATCGCGAAAAACATCATCAACGTTTACGTTCCCACACAAGACTGGAGGCGCTTTCTTGCCTGGTCGGGTATTTTGCTCGGTATCTATCTGGTGAAAGCCGGTCTGAATTTCTTCATCGCTTATTATGGACACATCATGGGTGTACGTATGCAGGCCGACATGCGGCGTGACGTATTCGCCCGCCTGCAGAAACTGCCCTTTTCCTTTTTTGATGAGAATAAGACGGGCGTCATCATGTCGCGCATCATCAACGACCTGCAGGACGTTACCGAGCTTGCACACCACGGTCCGGAGGACCTGTTTCTCTCATTCGTGCTGCTTATCGGCTCATTTGTCATTCTGATGCGAATCAGCTTGCCGCTTACGCTGATTATTTTCGCCTCGCTTCCCATTATCATCTTTTTTGCTGTTAAAATACGCAGACGTATGAGCACCGCGTTTATGGAAACACGCGTTAAGGTGGGCGAGGTCAACGCCAACCTTGAAAATGCGATCGCGGGCATCCGCGTGTCGCGCGCATTTACCGGCGATGAGCATGAAAACGCGAAGTTTGAACGCTTTAACCGAAATTATGTTGCGGCGCGTGGCAATTCCTACCGTGTAATGGCCCAGTTTCACACCGGCATGACCTTTTTTATGGACATGCTGTATCTGATCGTCATTGCGGCGGGCGGTGTGTTTTTCTTCCGCGGCAGCATAGACGGCGGCGAGTTTACCATGTTTCTGCTGTACATCACCACATTTTTGAACCCCATTAAACGCCTTGTCAGCTTTTACGAGCAGTTTCAGGACGGCATGACCGGCTTTAAGCGCTTTGATCAGCTGATGAACGAGCATGAGGAGCAAGAGGAACGTGATGCGCTCGAGCTGCCTCGTGCGCATGGCGATATCGAGTTCAGCGATGTGTCGTTCAGCTACGAGCGCGAAAACGGAGACAACGAACCGCGCCGTGAAATCTTCAGAGGGCTGTCGCTCAAGATCGACGCGGGGCGTACCGTCGCGCTCGTTGGCCCCTCGGGCGGCGGCAAGACAACGCTGTGCCACCTCATCCCGCGCTTTTACGAGGTAAGCGGCGGCACCATTACGATTGACGGATATGACATTACCAAGCTGTCGCGCCTGTCGCTGCGCCGCAACATTGGCATCGTCGCGCAGGATGTATTCCTGTTTACAGGCACCATCCGTGAGAACATTGCCTATGGCAATCTCGATGCAACCGAGCAGGAGATCATCGAGGCGGCCAAAAAGGCCAACATTCACGATCATATCATGACGCTGCCCGACGGGTATGACACTTACATCGGCGAGCGCGGCGTGAAGCTGTCCGGCGGACAGAAGCAGCGCATTTCCATCGCGCGTGTATTCCTGAAAAACCCCGCCATTCTGATTTTGGACGAAGCCACAAGCGCGCTTGACAACGCGACCGAAATGCTCATCCAGGATGCGCTTGAAAAGCTTGCGGAAGGGCGCACCTGCATCGTTGTGGCTCACCGCCTGTCGACCATTAAGAACGCAGACGAAATTATTGTGCTCGACGACGAGGGCATCCGCGAGCGGGGCACCCATGAGGAGCTTCTGGCCGGTGCGGGCGTTTACGCCGGTCTGTATCAATATCAGTTCCGCACATAAGATTCCGTAGAAAAACCCGGCGTGCCGAGCTCGGCACGCCGGTTTTTTTCATGTTTTTCAGGGGGTATGAAAAACTATATGGACGCATATTTTATTGGAATTTGACCAAAATGCCGAAATATGTTATCATTATTTCGTAATTAGTTGATGTTTTTATTTTCAAAAGCATCATTGGCGAAAAAATAAACAATGGAGGCGAAATTCTGATGTACCTTTTTGATACTTATGTGCAAAAGCTGAAGTACAAAGCATTGCTGGAGGTGGCAAAGCTCGCTTACGAAGACGAGCTGACACCCGTCAACCTAATGGGGGTGCCGGAAAAGATTATTCCGGGTCCGAAGGCAAGCTTCCGCTGCTGTATTTATAAAGAACGCGCCATCATGGGAGAGCGTGTCAAGCTGGCTCTCGGCGGCGAGCGCGGCGCGAAGCCGGTGGTCAGCGTCATCGACATCGCGTGCGACGAATGCCCGGTGAACGGCATTCAAGTCACCGAAGCATGCCGCGGCTGCATTGCGCACCGCTGCATGAACGCGTGTCCGAAGGATGCGATCACCATCGTCAACCATCGTGCGACGATTGATAAGGAAAAGTGCATCGAGTGCGGCCGCTGCCTGGAGGCGTGCTCTTATTCCGCCATCATTAAGCAAACCCGTCCGTGTATGCGTGCCTGCAAGCCGGGAGCGCTCACCATCGATCAGGAAAGCGGAAAGGCCGTCATTGACGACGACAAGTGCATCAACTGCGGCGCGTGCGTCTATCAGTGCCCGTTCGGCGCGATTTCCGACCGCTCTTATATCACGGCAGCCATCGAGATGATCCGCAACTCGGAAAACAACAAGAAATATCATGTGTACGCCGTGGTCGCACCGAGCATCGCGAGCCAGTATCCCATGAAGAACGTTTCGACCGAACAGGTCGTTGCGGGCATCGCGGCGCTCGGCTTCCATTCGGTCATTGAGGCGGCTTGGGGCGCCGACCTCGTCGCACAGCTTGAGGCGGAGGAGCTTTTGGAAAAAGGTTTCCTCACCTCGTCGTGCTGCCCCGCGTTTGTGCGCTATGTGCAGACGCAGTTCCCCCAGGTGGCGGACAAAGTGTCGCACACGCCGTCTCCCATGGCGAAAATCGCAGAGGTAATCAAGCGCAACGACCCGACGAGCCGCGTGGTGTTCATCGGCCCGTGCATTGCGAAGAAAGCGGAAGCGCAGCTGCCCGAGGTTGCCGAGCACGTCGACTGTGTGCTGACCTTTGAGGAGATGCAGGCGATGTTCGACGCACGCGAGCTTGACCTTGAGTCGCTGGAGGGCGTTGAGCTTGACAACGCGTCTTACTACGGACGTGTCTTCGCCCGCTCGGGCGGACTTGCCGTCGCCGTCAAGCAGGCGCTTTCCGAGCGCGAAGGCGGCGCGGGAGACTTCGAGCTGAAGGCTGCGTCGTGCAACGGCATTCAGGAGTGCAAAATGGCGCTGCTCAAGGCGTCCAAAGGCGTGCTGCCCGAAAACTTCATCGAGGGCATGGCGTGCGTCAATGGCTGCATCGGCGGCCCCGCCTGCCTGACCCACAGCTCGAAAGACAAGACGCTTGTCGACGAATACGGCAAGCTTGCGATGGAAAAGAGCATCGCCGACGCGACGCGCGTACTCAATCTGACCGGAGGGAAAAAATAATGGAGATTTCTGTTTGCATCGGAAGCGCGTGTCACAAGCGCGGCTCTTATGAGGTGCGCACCGCCATCGAGCGGCTTGTCGCGGCGCGGGGCATGGAAGAGAGCGTCACCGTTGGCGTCTCGTTCTGCCTTGGGCAGTGCAAGCAGGGCGTAAGCGTCCGCTTCGGCGACCGCATCGTGTGCGGCGTTACACCGGAAAATGTTGCAGAGGTATTTGAAACATACGTCGGGAGCCGATAAATATGGGCATTCTGCAATTTAAGAAGGTAAACTGCAAGAATTGCTATCAGTGCGTGCGTAACTGCCCCGTAAAATCCATCGAAGTCAAAAATCATCAGGCGCAGATCATCGAGCGCGAATGCATCCTGTGCGGGCGCTGCACCGTCGTCTGCCCGCAAAAGGCAAAGACCGAGGTGTGCGAGCTGCCGCGTGTGAAAGAACTGCTGCTCGGCGGTACGCGGCTTGTGGCGAGCGTTGCTCCGTCTTACGCAGCCTTCTTCTCGCTTTCCGGCTTTGCGCCGCTGCGCGAGGCGCTTTTGCAGCTCGGCTTTGCCGACGCGCGCGAAACGGCGGAGGGGGCCTATCTCGTTAAAAGTGAGTATGAGCGGCTTGCCGCGCGCGACGCGCGCCCAATCGTCACCTCAGCGTGCACGGCGGTCAACACCTATGTGGAGAAGCACTACCCTGAGGCGCTGCCCTATCTTGCGCCCGTGCTCACGCCGATGCAGGTTCACGCGCGGCTCATCAAGCGCGAGGACCCCGGCGCGATCGTCATTTTCATCGGACCGTGCGTTTCCAAAAAAGCGGAGTGCCTTGCGCCCGATTCGTATACCGACGTGGCGCTTACCTTTGAAAACCTGCGCGACTGGCTGGGCGAAAGCCGCATCGCGCTGCACGACGCATGCGAGCCGCACGAGCCGCGGCGTTCGCGCTTCTTCCCGACCGATGGCGGCATTTTAGCGACGATGGAGCACCTGCCCGGAAGGCGATATATTTCCGCTTCAGGCATGGAGGAATGCATGGCTGCGCTGCGCGACGTTGTGGCTGGACGCCTGCCCGGCTGTGTGCTCGAGCTGTCTGCCTGCCGCGGAAGCTGTGTGGGCGGCCCTTCGTTTGCCGATGAAGGACTGTCGCGGCTTGCGTCGCAGTGCGCCGTGGAAGCAACGGCGCGCGCAGAAGACGGGCGCGATTTTGACCTCCCGCGCGAGACGCCCGTTGAAACGACCTATCATGACCGCAAGATCGAATATGCCATGCCGACCGAAAAGCAGATTTTAACCATTCTGCAGCGCATGGGCAAGCATGGTCCTGAAGACGAGATCAACTGCGGAATTTGCGGGTACGCCTCCTGCCGCGAGAAGGCGGTTGCCATTTACTTCGGCAAGGCGGAGCAAACAATGTGCCTGCCTTATATGCAGTCGCGTGCCGAGTCGCTTTCGGGCAAGATATTAGAGGTAACGCCCAACGCCGTGCTCGCCGTCGACGATACGCTGAAAATCCTGCAGGTCAACGCCGCCGCGTGCGAGCTGTTCGGACTGCGCGATGCAGATCTTGTGGGGCAGCCTGTTTCGCGCGTGCTCGATGAGTATGATTTTGTGGAGATGCTTGCGGCACGGAAGCCGCGCGCGGCGCGCAACGTGTTTCTTGCAGATTATAACGTCTATCTCGAACAGAATTTGCTTTATGACGCGCCCGGCGGCATCATCGTCTGTATTATGAAGGACATCACGCGCGAAAAGCAACGCCGCGGACAGCTGCGCAAGCGCCGTTTGCAGACGGCCGGCATGGCCGATGCCATTGTGGAAAAGCAGCTGCGCATCGTGCATGAAATCGCGTCGTTGCTTGGCGAAACGGCGGCGGAGACCAAAGCCGCCGTGCGCGATCTGAAAGAAACGATTTTGTTTGAGGAGGAAGAATAGAGGCGCTATGGATCAGTTCGTTCTCGAAAGCGGATACGCCGCGCTCAATAAGCACGGCGAAATGCTGTGCGGCGATCATCGTGAAATCCTCTGCGGAGAGGGCCGCACGACCGCTGTACTGTCCGACGGGCTGGGCAGCGGCGTCAAAGCCAACATCCTCGCAACGCTAACGAGCAAAATGCTTGCAACGCTGCTGCGCAAGCATGTGCCCATCGACGAAGCCATTGAAACGGTGGCAGACACGCTTCCCATGTGCCGCGAGCGCCGCCTTGCTTATGCGACGTTTACGGCGCTTGAGCTGGAAGACGGCATCGCTTATCTTGCGCAGTATGACAATCCGCGCGCCATTTTGCTGCGCGGCGGAAAAAGTGTGGACTACCCCGCGCGCGTGCGCTATGTGGCCGAGAAAGAGATCAGCGAAAGCCGTATCCCGCTGCAGGAGGGGGATGTGATTGTGCTGATGACCGACGGTGTGACCAATGCGGGCGTGGGCAAAGCGTCGCCTCACGGCTGGCCGCGCGCCGAGGTTGCAAAGCTGCTGGAGGCCGTTTGGACGCCCGATGCGTCCGCGCAATATCTTGCGGCGACGGTGGCGGGCGCGGCGCACGCACTCGCACTTGACGCGCCGGACGACGACATCACCGTGCTCGCCTTTCGCTATCGAGCGCGCCGCGCCGTCAGCATGATGATCGGCCCGCCCGAGCATGAAAGTGACGACGACCGTGTGCTGCGCCAGTTTTTCGCCAAGGAGGGCGCGCACGTTGTGTGCGGAGGAACCACGGCGACGCTTGTGGCAGGCTATCTCGGGCGCGAGCTTGTGACGCAGATCGAAACGCAGACGGCGGAGGCGCCCGCCATCGCAAGCATCGAGGGCGTCGACCTCGTGACCGAAGGCGTAATCACGCTGCGTCAGGTGGTGGAAAATGCCGAGCGGCTGCTGGAAAACGGCATGAGCGTGCTCGAACTGCACGGGCGGCAAGACGGCCCGGCGCGGCTGTCTCGCCTGTTGTTCGAGCAGGCGACCGATCTTTCGATCTTTTTCGGCACGGCGGTCAACCCGGCGCACGATGCCCTTGATATTGATTTTCAAAGCAAACTCGCGCTCGTCAAGCAGCTTGCCGAGCTGCTTGAGCAGATGGGCAAGCGTGTTAAGCTGAGCCTGTGTTGAGCAGAACCGTGTAAAATATGCCTTTACACGGGGGTAACGATAGACTTTTGCGCTGTACAGTGATATACTAGGTATCAACCGCATATCTTGCGATTTTCGCAATCGATATACCGAAGAACCGGGATATTCCCGAGAAGGGCTTGATACCATGAGAAAAACCAAAATCATCTGCACGCTCGGCCCCGCTGTAGACAATGAGGACATGCTGCGCAAGCTGATTTTGGCGGGCATGAACTGTGCCCGCTTCAACTTTTCGCACGGAACCCATGAGTCGCAGCGCGCGCTGCTGTTAAAGCTCAAGCATGTGCGCGACGAGCTTGGTATGCCCGTGGCTACCATGCTTGACACAAAAGGGCCCGAAATCCGTATCCGCACATTTCAAAACGGGCCGGTGACGCTCGAGCGCGGACAGACCTTTACGCTGACAACCGAAGACGCGCCCGGCGACGAGCACCGCGTGTCCGTCACCTATCAAAACCTGCACAACGAGCTTTCCAAGGGCTGCCGTGTGCTCATTGACGATGGCCTCGTCGAAATGTTTGTGGAAGAAATCCGTGGCAACGACGTTGTGTGCACGGTGGAAAACGGCGGCACGTTGTCGGACAACAAGAGCATCAACATTCCCGGCGTGCACATTCTGCTTCCTTCATTGACGAGCAAGGATAAAGACGATTTGCGCTTTGCCGTAGAAAATGAGTTCGACTTCATCGCCGCGTCATTCGTACGGCAGGCATCTGACGTTGAGGATATCCGCCGATGCCTGCACGAGCTGGGCGGAGACGGAATACGCATCATTTCTAAAATCGAAAATCAGGGCGGCGTCGATAACCTCGACGAAATCATCGCCGTGTCAGACGGCATCATGGTCGCGCGCGGCGATCTCGGCGTTGAGATTCCCGCTCACGAGGTGCCGCTCATCCAAAAACACATGATTAAGGCGACCGTGCGCCACGGCATTCCCGTCATTACCGCCACACAGATGCTCGACTCCATGATTCGCAACCCGCGTCCCACACGCGCCGAGGTGTCTGACGTGGCGAACGCCGTGTTTGACGGCACGTCGTGCGTCATGCTGTCCGGTGAGACGGCGTCGGGCAAATACCCGATCGAGGCGCTGCAGCAGATGGACGATATCGTTGTTGCCGCAGAGTCGGGCATCGATTACTGGAAGCGCTTTCAGGCAACCGAATTTGTGCGTACGAGCAAAATCACTGACGCCATCACCCATTCGTGCTGCCAGAGCGCGCTCGACCTCAACGCCTCTGCCATTTTGGCGGCGACGCGCAGCGGCTATACCGCAAAGGTCATTTCGCGCTATCGCCCGGCGTGTTCCATCGTCGCGCTGTGCCGAAACGAGCAGGTGCGTCGCCAGCTTGCCATTTCATGGGGTGTGACGCCGCTGCTCGCGGGTGATGTAGACTCGACCGACCGCATGTTCTCCATGGCGGTTGACGTAGCGCGTAATGAAGGCGTGGTAAAGCCGGGCGAGACAGTCGTCATCGCCGCCGGCGTGCCCATCGGCCGCAGCGGCTGCACGAACCTCATTAAGGCGCAGGTCGTCGGTGAGCGGCTGTAAAGCGTTTTAGCTTGGCATGAAAAAGCACGAAAATCTCCGGACTTTGTCCGGAGATTTTTTTCGTACGCCTATTGACACATTATACTATGCGGTGTATAGTATAATGCAAAGGAGGGTATGCCGATGGATATCCAGATCAAGCGTGGTATTTTAGACGTCTGCGTGCTCGCCGCGCTGCGATGCGAGGACTCTTACGGATATAAGATCATCAAAGACGTGCCGCCCGCGCTCGGGCTGACGGAATCGACGCTCTATCCCATTCTCAAGCGGCTTGAGGGGGCGGGCTTCGTCACAGCGTACACCGTCGAGCATGCGGGGAGGCTGCGCAAATATTATCGTATGGAGCAGGCGGGACAAACTCGCATCGACGAATTTCTCACGGAATGGACTGACATGGTAGAGGTCTACGAATTTATCAGAAAGGGGGCGGCTCAATGAACAGGCAGGATTTTCTGACCCGCCTTGCCGCCGCACTCGCGTCGTTGACGGACGGCGAGGTGCACAAAATTCTCGTTTACTACGACGAAATCATCTCCGACCGCATGGAGGACGGCATGACCGAGCAGGAGGCAGTTGAAAGCTTTGGAAGCGTTTCCGCGCTCGCACAGCGCATTTTGGCGGAGACACCGCTTGCGCAGCGCGTGGCGGCAAAGGCGCAGACAAAAAACAAAGGGGTTCTTATCCTGCTGCTTGCCGTTACGTCGCCCGTGTGGCTGCCGCTGCTGCTCGCCGTCGGGGGCGTGCTGCTCGGCTTGCTCGGCGCGCTGTTCGGCATTGCCGTGTCGCTTGTCGCCGTATTTGTTTCGTTTGCTGTTGCCAGTGTTGCATGTTTCATTGCGGGCATGGCGCGCTTTGCTACGCTCGGCGTTGCATCGGGGCTGTTTGCGATGGGCGCAGGATTGATCCTCGCCGCGCTTACGGTGTTCGGATGGTTTCTGATGGTTGGCGGCGTGCGCGCCCTTCGAGCCGCGGCGCGCGCTCTCTATCGCAGAGCTGCGCTGTTGTTTCGCAGAAAGGAGGCTGTGTTATGACTACGGGAAAGAAAACGGCGCTCGTCGTTGCTGCGTCGCTGCTTGTGCTTGGCATCGGGCTTGTTGGCGTCGCGGTAGCGCTCGGCGGAACGCAGGTGGTCAAAGACAGCGTTTCAATCAATCTTGGTACGGCGGACATCGGTCTGCTTCAGATCGGCGGGCTTTCATCTGGTCTGCGCTTGTTCAAAAGCGGGGAGGGGAGCGAAGCGCCTGAAAGCGGTAAATATGATTCCGCGGAGGGTGACTATACCGAAATTACAATCGGCACTGTCAGTCAGGATATTACCGTGGTGCGCAGCGACGACGAGGCGATTCACGCCTCCTACGAGCAGAGCGAGCATATGAAGTTTGAAATCTCCGACCGAGACGGATCGTTTTCGCTGACGGCAAAGAGCCGAGGCAGCAGCTTTTTCGGCAGCGGCGCGAGCGGGCCGGTCACCGTTTCCGTGCCGCACTCGTTTGAGGGCAAGCTCGTGCTCGGCACGGTGAGCGGTGACATCGAGGTGTGCGCTTTTGACGAGCTTGACCGCCTGCAATGCGACAGCGTGAGCGGCAAAATCCGGTTCGAGGCGGTCTCCGCTGAGAAAATCATGTGCGATACGGTGAGCGGCGACATCGAAGGAACGCTGCGCGGAAGTGAAAGCGACTGGACGGTTAAGGCCGACACGGTGAGCGGCGACATGCCCGCAAAGCGCACGGGTGGAACGCGGGAAGTTATGTTCAATACCGTTAGCGGGGACGGTACGCTTACGTTTACGCCCTGAAGAACCCTTTTCAATGCGCCCCTGCGTGTGTTACAATGAAGCAAAGCAACAAGGGGGCGCAATATGACGGAAGAACAAATGAAGCATGACATCGACGCGCTGGTCGCGCGCGTAGAAGCGATTGCGGGATTGACGGGCGGCGCCGTGGCGCTGCTGTGCGGCGGCGAGGTGGTGCTTTCCCATTGTTTCGGTTATGCCGACGCAGAAGCACAGAAACCGATGACTGACGAAACATTTTTTGATATTGCCTCGTGCTCGAAGGCGTTTACCGCCATGGTGGGTGCGCAGGCGGCGGACGGCGGCGTTTTCTCCTGGGATACGCCCGTCGTGCGCTATATGCCCGATTACCAAATGGCGGACGCATACATCACGGAGCACGTCACGGGTCGCGACATGCTGTCGCACCGCACGGGACTGCCGCGGCACGATTTCATGCGCGCCAAGTTCACCGACGACCGCGCAGACACCGTCGCGCGTATTGCGCATATGGAGTTTACGCGCGGCTTGCGCGAGAAATATCAATACTGCAACCAGATGTTTGTTGCATTTGGGTATATGCTCGAGCGAATCACGGGCAAAACGTGGGAGCAGCAGGTGCTGACGCAGATTGCCGAGCCGCTCGGCATGGAAATGCGCATACGCGGGTCGGACGGCGGCATGCAGGGGCTTGACTACGCAAAGCCCTATCATACGGACGGACGGCGCGCCGTGCCCTCCGAGCTCGCCGTGGGCGGCGCCGTCGCGCCGTGCGGCGGCATCAAAACCAATCTGCGCAGTCTGATCAAGTGGGTACGCGCTATGGCTCAAGGCGGCGCGTATGACGGCGGACGGCTTTGTTCCGAGGCACAGATGCGCGAGCTGCTGACGCCGAATATCGCCATCGGGATGGATACGGCCAACGAGCGCGAGCCGCTGACGGCCTATTCTCTCGGCTGGCAGCTATCGTCTTACCGCGGTGTGCCGTGCGTCAGTCATGGTGGCTCGATCAACGGCTTTAACTCTAATGTTGGCTTCCTGCCCGGCACGGGCAGCGGCTATGTCGTACTTGTTAACACGCACGGCACGCCGGCACACGCCGTGCTGCGCGCTTATCTGCTCGATCTGCTTACCGCCGGCAAGGCGGGAGAGGCGCAGCCGATGCTCGACGCATGGTACGCAGGAATTGACGCGACGCTTGCCGAGCTTGCGCGCGTTGAGGCCCTTGCCCCGCCGACGGACGAAGAGATTGCATGGCTGTGCGGCTCGTATTTCCACCCGACGTATGACTGCTTCACCATCCGCCGCGGTGCGGACGGCGCAGAGTTTACCTACGGGCGGCATACGGCGCGCCTTGGCCGTGCGGAGGACGGAGTTTGGCGCGGCGTTTACGGCGGCGATGAGTTCGGACACTTGACGCTGACGCGCGACGGAGATGACCTGCGCCTGCGCAATCCCGATTCCGAGCTGCATCAGCTGTTCCGCAGGGTGTGACATCTTATATTTGGGGCGGTGAAAAACATGGAACTGGAAGAAGTTATCCAAGCGAGAAGAAGTATTCGCAAGTTTTTGGCGCGTGAGGTGGACGCGGAAAAGACGGAGCGGCTGCTTGAGTGCGCGCGGTTGTGCCAGTCGGCAAAAAATCGGCAGCCTTGGAAGTTCATGATATTAAAACAACAAGACAAAGACCGAGTGGCAGATATCATGCTCGCGCGGTTTGGGCAAAGCCAGAGCGAGACGATGGGCTATCAGGACAGCTCGAAGCACTCGGCGCAGGTCATCAAGCAAGCACCGCTGCTCATGCTCGTTTTTATGGAGAAGGAGGAAGGCTGGCTGATGAGCGATTTGCTGTCGGTCGGAGCGGCCATCGAGCATATTTGTCTGGAAGCGGTTAATCTTGGCCTGGGTGCGCTTTGGATTCGAGATACCGTTTATACGGAGGATGCAATCTGCAAGGCGGTCGGCTATGAAAACCTCCGTCTCGCTTCGGCGATCGCCGTCGGCTATGCGGCGGAGTCGCCGGCGCAGCGGCCGCGCAAGACGATGGAAGACATCGTGATTGCACAGCGCTGAACTAGCAGCCCACATTCACACAAAGTAAAAGACGGCTCGGAGCAATCCGAGCCGTCTTATTTTATTTGGAAAAGGACTTATTCTTCGCCGTCGTTTTCCCAGTTATGCCAGACGTTCTGCACGTCATCGTTTTCCTCAAGCATTTCGAGCAGCTTGTTCATGTTTT
>MEFT01000010.1 GCA_001725215.1 Clostridium sp. SCN 57-10 | reverse complement strand
CATAGTCGGTCATGTTGCCGACACGGGTGTTCTCTACGGCGTAGTTCACCTTGTAAACCGGCGTGTAGATCGAGTCTACGGGAATCACACCGATGATGCCTGCCGCCGGTTTGTTGCGGTCTGCCGAAACATAGCCGCGGCCGTGGTTAAAGGTGAGCTCCATATTGAACTTAGAGCCTTCCATCAGCGTTGCGATGTGCAGATCGGGATTGACAATCTCGATCTCAGAATCGCAACGGATATCGCCGGCCGTGATCTCTCCGGGGGTCGAAGCCTCGATAAAGACTGTCTTCTCGCCCTGGCTGAACAGCCTTGCGATGATACCCTTGACGTTGAGGACGATTTCGGTGACATCCTCTTTAACGCCGGGGATAACCGAAAACTCATGCTGTACGCCGTCTATCTTGATGGCGGTCACTGCCGTTCCGGGCAGCGACGACAACAGAATGCGGCGCAGCGAATTACCGAGAGTCGTGCCGTAGCCACGTTCAAGAGGCTCGACGACGAACTTGCCATAAGACCCGTCTTCCGTCGCTTCGACACATTCAATGCGGGGTTTTTCAATCGCGATCATTCAGTACCCTCCTTCGTGATAATGGGGCGCACGGCAGTGCCCTGCGCTGCCTGCGATGGTCGATTGAAGGGCGATTACTTCGAGTAAAGCTCGACGATGAGGTGCTCCTGAACCTGGAGATCGACCTCGCTGCGGCTCGGCAGATTGACCACCGTGGCCGTGCCCTTGGCACGGTCGACGCTCAGCCAGTTAAGGGCCGGGCGGGACGCGTTGATCTCAAGAACAGTCTTAAACTTATCGGAGCCCATGCTCTTCTCGCGGATCGCGATGACGTCGCCCGGCTTGCACAGGTACGAGGGCACATTCACCTTCTTGCCGTTCACGGTGAAGTGCGCATGCGTCACAAGCTGGCGCGCTTCCGGGCGGCTCATTCCAAAGCCTGCGCGGTAAGCGATGTTGTCAAGGCGGCTTTCAAGAATCTGGAGCAGGTTTTCGCCCGTGATGCCGCTCTTCTGGGCAGCCAGGTCAAAATAATGCTCAAACTGATTCTCAAGCAGGCCGTAATATCTCTTTGCCTTCTGCTTCTCACGAAGCTGGAGGCCATACTCAGACAGCTTCTTGCGGCCCTGGCCATGTTGGCCGGGGGCGTAAGAGCGGCGCTGCACGGCGCACTTGTCGGTATAGCAGCGGTCGCCCTTCAAAAAGAGCTTGTCTCCCTCGCGGCGGCAGATGCGGCATACCGCGTCAGTATATCTTGCCATAATTCAGTATACCTCCAATTAAACTCTTCTGCGCTTCGGGGGACGGCAGCCGTTGTGCGGGATGGGAGTTACGTCTTTGATGAGCGTAACCTCAAGGCCGGCGGCCTGAAGCGCACGGATGGCAGCCTCACGGCCGGAGCCGGGGCCTTTAACGAACACTTCAACCGACTTCAGGCCGTGCTCCATCGCCGCCTTGGCAGCGGTCTCGGCAGCGGTCTGCGCGGCAAACGGCGTCGACTTTTTCGAGCCGCGGAAGCCGAGGCCGCCCGAGCTTGCCCACGACAGCGCGTTGCCCTGCACATCGGTAATCGTGACGATGGTGTTATTGTAGGACGAACGGATGTGAACCGCGCCCTTTTCGATGTTCTTTCGCTCGCGGCGCTTTGTTCTGACGGCCGCGCCCTTCTTAGGCTGTACCTTTGCCATTCTTTCGTCCCCTCCTTACTTCTTCTTGTTCGCGATGGTCTTCTTCGGACCCTTGCGCGTGCGCGCATTGGTCTTGGTGCGCTGTCCGCGAACGGGAAGTCCCTTGCGGTGACGCAGGCCACGGTAGCAGCCGATTTCGGTCAAACGCTTGATGTCAAGCGCGCGATTGCGGCGCAGGTCGCCCTCGACGGTGTAGTCGTGCTCGATGACCTCACGCAGCTTTGCGGCGTCATCCTCGCTCAGATCCTTCACGCGGATATCGGGGTTGACACCGGTTGTCGCGAGGATGTCATTCGCGAGCTTACGGCCGATTCCATAAATATAGGTGAGGCCGATTTCAATTCTTTTTTCGCGGGGAAGGTCAATACCGGCAATACGAGCCATTTACTTTTGCACCTCCTGTGTGTTTTTAGCCCTGCTTCTGCTTGTGCTTGGGATTCTCGCAAATGACCATAACACGGCCTTTTCTGCGGATGATCTTGCACTTTTCGCAGATGGGTTTAACGGACGGTTTCACTTTCATCGTTGTTCCTCCTGTTAGTCCATATGTGCGGACAGGAATGTCCTCGTTGCGCTTTCCCCCAAAGGGATTACTTCGAGCGCCATGTGATTCTGCCGCGGGTGAGGTCATAGGGCGACATTTGCAGCGTCACCTTATCCCCCGGCAGGATTTTGATAAAGTTCATGCGGAGTTTTCCGGAAATATGGGCCAGCACATGGTGGCCGCCCGGAAGCTCAACCGTAAACATGGCGTTGGGCAGCGCCTCTATAACGGTACCTTCGACTTCGATCATGTCTTCCTTTGCCAAACGAAATACCTCCTCGGTCATTCTGTGAGCGGCGGATTCGCAGCGTCTGCGATCGCCCGTCTTATTTCGCTGTTTGACAACTTTTCCCCGTTGCGAAGCTTCAACGCTGCGCGGCAGTCTGTGTGAGCGACAAACCGCACGTGCTTATCCTTCTTCCGCTTGGGGTGTTCGATTTTGCGTAGCCGACCATCGGCGAGCAGCAAATATCCGTCACTCAGCCGGTCTATCACCATCATCAGCGCGCCCTGATCGCGCCCGCGTATCGGGATTACAATGTCCGATTTGACAATGTTATCGTCCATAGCTTCCTCCGACGTCGGGAATCGTCAGTATTTCGGGTTCGCCTTCCGTGATGAGCACCGTATTTTCATAGTGCGACGAGAGCGAGCGATCACGCGTTACGACCGTCCACCCGTCGGCGAGCACTTCGACAGAAAAGGTGCCCAGATTGACCATCGGCTCGATGGCAAGCGTCATGCCCGCCGCAAGCCGTGCGCCCCTGCCGGGCGCACCGTAGTTCGGGATCTCGGGAGCCTCATGCATTTCGGTTCCGATGCCGTGTCCGACAAAATCGCGTACCATTGAGAAGCCATATTTTTCATTATACACCTGAATGGCGTGCGAAATATCGGAGATTCTCTGACCGGGCCGGGCATACTTGATACCCTCATAGAAGCTCTGCCGGGTCACTTCCATCAAGCGCTTGGCATCGTCGGAGATGGTGCCGCACGCGAACGTGGCGGCGCAATCGCCCTGATAGCCAAGATAAATGGTACCCACATCGATTTTAACCAAATCGCCCTCTTTCAGCTTTCGCTTCCCGGGAATACCGTGGATGACCTCTTCGTTTACTGAACAGCAAACGGAAGCGGGAAAACCGCCGTATCCCAGAAAAGAGGGTTTTGCGCCGCATTGTTCGATGAAGCGGCGCACCTCGCAATCAATCTCGCGGGTTGTGATGCCCGGCGTGACCAAACTGCCCGCCAAGGCTCGCGCCTCGGCGGCAATCCGGCCCGCCTGACGCATAAGCTCGATCTCATGCGCCGATTTAATGGTGATCATAGGGCAATTCCTAAGGCCTGAAAGACCAGTGCTGTTGTATCCTCCACCCGATGCTGCCCCGTTACGAGTTTCAGGTTGCCCTGCGCCTCGTAATGGTGTTTGACAGGCTCGGTTTCTTGGTGGAACACCTCAAGACGGCTTTTGACGACTTCAGGCTGATCGTCAACCCGTTCTGTGAGGGGGGTGCCGCACTTGTTGCAGATGCCTGCAACAAGCGGCGGGTGCTCGGTTACATGGTATGTGCTTTGGCATTTGGGGCAGGTACGGCGACCGCTCATCCGCTTTACGATAACCGCGTCGGGCACTTCGATCGAAAGCGCAACGTCGACGTGCGTAAACCCGTCAAGCGCTTCGGCTTGTGCAACCGTGCGGGGAAAGCCGTCTAAAATGACGCCGTCCCGGCAGTCGGGCTGCGCGAGTCGGTCCCTGATGAGCCCGACGATCAGCTCGTCGGGCACCAGGTTTCCGCCATCCATGTATTCCTTTGCCATACGTCCGAGCGGGGATCCCACCCGAATCGCTTCGCGAAGCAGGTTTCCGGTTCCAATGACCGGAACACCAAGCGCGGCTTGAATACGTTCGGCCTGCGTACCTTTTCCGGCGCCGGGGGCGCCGAGCAAGACAATCCTCATGACAACTCTACCTGATTTCTTTCGCCGCTTATTCCAAGAAGCCCTTGTAATGGCGCATCAGCATCTGGCTCTCGATCGCCTTCACGGTTTCAAGCGCGACACCGACCAGAATGAGCACCGAGGTTCCGCCGACTCCCAGACCGCCGAGGCCCTTGATGTTGCTCATCAGAAGGGGCAGCGCGGCGATGACGCCAAGGAAGATGGCACCCATCATGGTGATCTTGGACAGCGAACGCGAAATGAAGTCGGCCGTCGGCTTGCCGGGGCGGAAGCCCGGAATAAAGCCACCGTTTTTCTTCAGGTTGTTCGCGACCTCCACCGGGTTAAACTGGATGGTCGAATAAAAATAAGAGAAACCGACGATAAGCAGCAAATAAAGAATGATATAAGCGGGGCTGCTCTGCTTGAAGTTCTGCAGGAAGTTATACCAGAAGCCACCCTGCTGGGGGCTAAGGAACTGACCGATCGTCGCCGGAACGGTGATAATCGTCGAAGCGAAGATGATCGGCATAACGCCGGACATGTTGACCTTCATCGGCAGCGTGGTCGACTGTCCGCCATACATCTTGCGTCCGACCACGCGCTTGGCGTATTGGACGGGGATGCGGCGCTCGGCGTTCGTGATGAACACGATAAACGCGATCATCGCGACGGCGACCACCAGGATAATCAGAACGCTCCACCATGCCATGGTGCCCGAGACAAGACCGTTGTACATGCTGGCAATGGCCTGCGGGCCGCGGCTTACGATGCCGGCAAACAGGATGAGCGAGATACCGTTTCCGATGCCTTTTTCATTGATCTGCTCGCCGAGCCACATGATAAACGCAGAGCCTGCAACGAACGTAGCCAGAATGACCACGCCGCTCCAGAAGTCGGTGCGCGTCAGAACGTTGTTGGCCTTAAGCAACAGGTAGTAGCCGTAGCCGGTAACCAACGCAAGTGCAATAGTCACATAGCGGGTGATCGACGCAATCTTTTTGCGCCCTTCTTCGCCGCCGTCCTTCACCATGCGCTCGAGCGCCGGAATGGCGATCTGCAAAAGCTGCATGATAATGGAGGCGTTGATGTAGGGGTAAACGGAGAGCGCGAAGATCGACGCCTGCGAAAGGCCGCCGCCCGAGAGGATGTTGAAATATCCGATGATCGTATCGGCCTGCGACTTAAACGCATTAGCCAGCGCGGCTGTATCGACATACGGTACATAGATCGCATGGCCAAAGCGGAACAGCGTCAGCGCGCCGATGACAAACAGCAGCTTTTTACGGAGTTCAGGAATCTTCCAGGCATTCTTGACGGTTTCAAGCATGGCTTAGATCACCTCCGCCTTTCCTCCCATTGCCTCGATTTTTTCTTTTGCGGAGGCAGTGATGCCTGCCGCCCGTACGGTAAGATTTTTCACGGTCAACTCGCCGTTGCCCAGAACGCGGATGCCGTCAAGATTTTTCTTGACCAGATCGCGCTCGTACAGAGCAGCGTAATCGACGACGGAGCCTTCGGCAAACGCGTTCAGCTCGCAAATATTGATTTCGCCGTAGACCTTCGCGAAGCGCGTGTTGTTAAAGCCGCGCTTCGGCAGACGACGGGTGATGGGCATCTGGCCGCCCTCAAAGCCGGGGCGCACGCCGCCGCCGCTGCGGGCCCACTGGCCCTTGTGGCCACGGCCGGCCGTCTTGCCGTTGCCGGAGCCGGTGCCGCGACCCTTGCGCTTGGCAACAGCCGTCGAGCCGGGAGCCGGTCTGAGATCATGCAAATTCATCGATGCGTCCCCCTTACTTACTTTCTTCGACGCGCAGCATATAGCCGATGAGAGCTATCTTGCCGCGGGTGGCAGCGTTATCGGGCTGTTCGGTCACATCGCCGATCTTCTTCAGACCGAGGGCGTGTGCCGTTGCGATATGCTTGTCGAGACGGCCCGCAAGGCTCTTGACAAGAGTGATCTTAATCTTTTCCATCTTCAGATCCCCCTTATTTCAGTTGGTCGGCCGCAATGCCGCGCACGGCCGCAACCTGGGCGGCGTCACGCAGGCTTCTAAGGCCTTCCATCGTCGCGGAGACGACGTTCTGCGGGTTGTTCGAACGCATGCATTTCGTGCGGATGTCGCGGATGCCGGCCATTTCGACCACGGCGCGCACAGCGCCGCCGGCGATAACACCGGTACCGGGCGCAGCGGGCTTAAGCAGCACGCGCGCGGCGCCGAACTTGCCGATGACTTCGTGCGGGATGCTGGTGCCGTTTGTCGAGACGTGCACAAGGTTCTTCTTGGCGTCCTCGATGCCCTTGCGAATCGCGTCGGGAACTTCGGAGGATTTGCCCAAGCCGAAACCGACCGTGCCGTTTTCGTCGCCGACCACGACCAGAGCGGTGAACTTAAAGGTACGTCCGCCCTTAACGGTCTTGGAAACGCGGTTGAGCGAGACGACCCTCTCCTTCAGCTCGAGCTGAGTGGCGTCTATAAGCTTAGCCATAAACTACAATCCTCCTTAAAACTTCAGTCCGGCTTCGCGGGCGCTCTCCGCCAGAGCCTGAACACGGCCGTGGTAGAGATAGCCGCCGCGATCGAACACGACGTTTTCGATGCCGGCCTGCTTGGCACGCTCGGCGACCAGCTGACCGACCTTCTTGGCAGCCTCAATGTTGCCGCCGTAAATGCCGAAGTCCTTCTCGTTGGACGCAGCCGCAACCAGCGTGCAGCCGGTAGCGTCGTCAATTACCTGCGCATAGATGTGCTTGCTGCTGCGGAACACATCAAGGCGGGGACGCGCGGCGGTGCCCGAAATGTGGGCGCGCACTCTCTTGTGACGTCTGAGACGCTGAGCGTTGGAATCATATTTTTTAACCATTTCAGTGCACCTCCTTTATTTCTTCTTACCGCCGGTTTTGCCTTCCTTGCGGCGCACGACCTCACCCGCATAGCGGATGCCCTTGCCCTTATACGGCTCGGGGGGTCTCTTCTCGCGCACTTCGGCGGCAAACTGACCGACTTTCTGCTTGTCGATACCGGAAATAATGATCTTGTTGGGAGCCGGAACATCAATGGTGATGCCGTCGATCTCTTCGACGTTAACCGGGTGCGAGAAGCCGAGGCTCATCTGCAACTGCTTGCCCTGCTTGGCAACGCGGTAGCCGACGCCCTGGATCTCGAGCTCCTTCTTGTAGCCCTCGGTCACGCCGGTAACCATGTTGGCAACCAGTGTGCGGGTAAGGCCGTGCAGCGAGCGATGAAGCTTCTCTTCGCTCGAGCGGGTAACATGGATGACGTTATCCTCAACGGACACCGTAATCGCGGGGTGCATATTGCTCTTAAGCTCGCCCTTCGGTCCCTTGACCGTGACGGTGCTGCCGCTTACTTCGACAGTTACGCCGGCAGGGATAGCAATAGGCATTCTTCCGATTCTGGACATTTCCTGCTTTCCTCCCTTACCAGACAAACGCAAGGACTTCGCCGCCGACATTGAGCTCGCGAGCCTTCTTGTCGGTCATGACGCCCTTGGAGGTCGAAATGATGGCCACGCCGAGTCCCTTGAGGACGCGGGGCAGCTCTTCGGCACCTGCGTAAACGCGAAGGCCGGGCTTGCTGACGCGGCGGATGCCAGAGATGGCATTCTCCTTGCCGGCGGTATACTTGAGCGTGATGCGGATGGCGCCCTGCACGTTCTGCTCGATGACTTCAAAGCCTTTGATATAGCCTTCGTCAAGCAGAATCTGCGCAATGGCGCGCTTCATCGCGGACGCGGGAACATCGACGGTCGCGTGACGCGCCGAGCCGGCGTTACGGATGCGGGTAAGCATGTCGGCGATAGGATCTGTGATGTGCATTTTGCTTCCTCCTTATAGAAGTTAGAGAGAAGTTTAAATTTGCCGCCTGCGTGGCGCCGGATTCCGCCCATCGAACCCGATTAGCGGGATGCGCGCGCCGCCGGCCGGCTGCCCTCTCCACTTTTCCGCTGCGGCCCATGCCGCAGAAAGCGAACAAGATTGCGTTTGGCTTGTCGTTTGACAAGCCGATAAGGGGGATATGCTCCCCCTTACATGCTGTTTACCAAGAAGCCTTGCGCACGCCGGGGATTTCACCCTTATACGCCAGCTCTCTAAAGCAGATACGGCACACGCCGAAGTCACGCAGGTAAGCGTGGGGACGGCCGCAGATCTTGCAACGGTTGTAGTTTCTCGTCGAGAACTTGCTGCCGCGCTGCTGCTTGAGGATCATTGCTTTCTTAGCCATTTTTCGCTCCTCCTTCATTCTTCGCAAACGGCGCGCCCAGCAGGGTAAGCAGCTCTTTGGCTTCCTCGTCGGTCGTGGCGGTCGTCGTGAACACGATGTCCATGCCGCGGATCGTGTCGATCTTATCGTACTCGATCTCGGGGAAGATCAGCTGCTCTTTCACGCCCACGGCATAGTTGCCGCGGCCGTCAAAGCCGTTCGGGTTGATGCCGCGGAAGTCGCGAACGCGCGGAAGCGCGATGTTGAAGAAACGATCGAGGAACTCCCACATACGGTCGGCGCGCAGCGTGACTTTGACGCCGACGCTCTGGCCTTCACGCAGCTTGAAGTTTGCAACGCTCTTGCGAGCCTTGGTCACAACGCCGCGCTGACCGGTGATCTTGTCCATGTCAGCGAGAACGGCGTCGAGGATCTTCGAGTTGTCACGCGCTTCGCCGCAGCCGACGTTGACGGTGATCTTTTCAAGCTTCGGAATCTGCATCACGCTCTTATAGCCGAACTTCTGCATCATAGCGGGTGCGATTTCCTCGCTGTATTTCACCTTCAAACGGGGGATATACTTATCACTCATTGTACCTGTCCTCCTCCGTTATATCTCGGCGCCGCAGTGCTTGCAAACGCGGACCTTCTTGTCGCCGACGAACTTAGACGCCTGGCGGGTCGGCTTGTCGCACTTGGGGCAGACGCGCATCACTTTGCAAACGCGCAGAGCGTTTTCCTTCTTGATGATGCCGCCCGTTTCGCCCTGCTTGCGGGGCTTCTGATGCTTGGAAACAAGGTTGACGCCCTCGATCACAACGGTCTGCGCGGTCGGATCGACGCGCAGCACCTTGCCCTGCTTGCCCTTTTCCTTGCCGGAGAGGACAATAACGGTGTCGCCCTTCTTAACGTGCAATGTATTCATTAGCGACCTCCTTACAGAACTTCGGGAGCAAGCGAGAGGATCTTCATATAGTCCTTTTCGCGCAGCTCACGAGCGACCGGCCCAAAGATACGGGTGCCCTTCGGGTTCTTGTCTTCCTTGATGATGACGCCGGCGTTTTCGTCGAAACGGATATACGAGCCGTCTGCACGGCGGAGACCCTTTCTCGAACGAACGATGACCGCCTTGACAACGTCACCCTTCTTAACCTGGCCGCCCGGCGTAGCCTTGCGGACAGAAGCGACGACGACGTCGCCGATGTTACCGTAACGGCGGGTCGAGCCGCCGAGCACACGGATAACTTTCAGTTCCTTCGCGCCGGTGTTATCCGCTACGCGAATATAAGATTCCTGTTGTACCACGACTTCCCCTCCTTATTTGGCTTTCTCAACGATCTCCACCAAGCGCCAGCGCTTGTCACGGGAGAGGGGGCGGGTTTCCATCACGCGAACCTTGTCGCCGATGCCGGCCTCATTATTCTCATCGTGCGCCTTAAGCTTGTAGGTCGTTTTCATAATCTTTTTGTACAGCGGATGCTGCACGCGGTCTTCAATCGCAACAACGATGGTCTTGTCCATTTTGTCAGAAACAACCATGCCGACCCTCGTCTTGCGGAAAGCTCTTTCACTCATAACTTATCCTCCTTGCCGCTTAGGACTTGGCCGCGAGCTCACGCTCACGGAGCACGGTCATGACTCTGGCGATGTCACGCTTCACTTCGACAATCTTGTTCGGGTTGTCGAGCTGGTTGGTCGCGTGCTGAAGCCTGAGATGGAAGAGATCCTTCTTGAGCTCGGTCAGCTTATCGGTAAGCTGCTGAGCATTGAGCGCTCTGATCTCCTTAGTCTTCATCATACTTCACCACCTGTTTCTTTCACGGTGTCTTCGCGCTTGACAAACTTACACTTGAGCGGCAGCTTGTAGCTTGCGAGACGCATGGCCTCGCGGGCAACTTCTTCGGGCACGCCGGCGATTTCGAACATCACGCGGCCCGGCTTGACGACGGCAACCCAGTATTCGGGCGAGCCTTTACCGGAGCCCATGCGGGTCTCGGCGGGCTTCTGCGTTACGGGCTTGTCGGGGAAAATCTTGATCCAGACCTGTCCGCCGCGCTTGGTGTAACGGGTCATAGCGATACGGGCAGCCTCAATCTGATTGGAGGTAACCCAAGCGGGCTCGGTGGCCATCAGGCCAAACTCGCCGTTCGAAACAAAGTTTCCACGAGTTGCCTTGCCCTTCATGCGACCGCGGTGTACACGGCGGTATTTTACTCTCTTAGGCAGCAGCATTACTGAGCTCCTCCTTCCGGTTTCGTGGGTGCGCTGTTCGGGCGCGGGGTGTATGCGGGACGCGAGCCGCCCTGCTGGCCGAACGAGGGACGCTGGCCAAATGCGGGACGCTGGCCGCCCTGCGAGCTGCCTTGCGAACCGCTCTGCGGGCCGCGCGGGCCGCTGGCAAACTGCTTGCGCTCGCCGAAGCCGCCACGCGGGCCGCCACGGTTGTCGCGTCCGCCATCGCGGCGGTCACCGCCCTGCGGACGGGCTCCGCGGCGGTCGTTGTTGTCACGGCGCTCACGGCGATCGCGGCGCGGAGCCTCGACAGATGTGGCGCGGGGGCCGCCGGTAAGAACCTCACCCTTATACAGCCAGACCTTGACGCCGATGCGGCCGTAGGTCGTGTGCGCCTCGGCAAAGCCGTAGTCGATATCGGCGCGCAGCGTCTGCAGGGGAATGGTTCCCTCGTGATAGTGCTCGGTGCGGGCGATTTCAGCGCCGCCCAGACGGCCGGACACGCAGGTTTTGATGCCCTTCGCGCCAAGCTTCATCGCGCGGCCCATCGCCTGCTTCATCGCACGGCGGAAGGAAATGCGCTTTTCAAGCTGCTGCGCGATATTCTCGGCAACAAGCTGAGCGTTGAGATCGGGCGTACGCACTTCGGCGACGGTGATCTTCACCTTCTTGCCGACCATTTTCGAAACAGTTGCCTCGAGCTTCTCGATCTCGGAGCCGCCCTTACCGAGGATCATGCCGGGACGCGCACAGTGCACGATAACCTGCACCTTTGCGCTGTCGCGCTCGATCTCGATGCGGGGAACGCCGGCATTATAAAGGGTCTTCTTCAGATACTCGCGAATTTTGTGGTCCTCAACAAGCAGGTCTCCGACAAGCTCGTCCTTGGCAAACCAGCGGGAATCCCAACCCTTGATCACGCCGACGCGAAGTCCGTGCGGATTAACTTTCTGGCCCATAACTTACCTCCTTGACCTTATTCTTTCTCTTTGAGAACCATGGTGATGTGCGACTGACGCTTCGTGACGCGGAACGCTCTGCCCTGCGCGCGGGGCATGACGCGGGGATTGAGCGGGCCCTGGCCTGAAAAGACCTGTGCGACATAAAGCTTCGAGGGATCCATCCCGTGGTTATTTTCCGCGTTCGCCATGGCCGAGCGCAGCAGCTTGAGCAGCGGCTCGCTGGCGGCCTTCGGGGAGTGCATCAGGATGGCGGCGGCAGTCGCGCAGTCCTTGCCCCGGATGAGGTCGCAGGAAATCTGCACCTTACGGGGAGCGATCCACGCATACTTGAGATATGCTTTTGCTTCCATTCTTCTATCCTCCCTGGCTTACTTCGACTTGTTGCCCGCGTGCCCGCGATAGGTGCGGGTGGGGGCAAACTCGCCGAGCTTATGCCCGACCATGTCCTCAGTGACATAGACGGGAACATGCTTGCGGCCGTCATGGACGGCAATGGTGTGTCCGACGAATTCGGGGAAGATGGTAGACGCTCTCGACCAGGTCTTAAGCACTTTCTTCTCGCCCGCCTCGTTGAGCGCGGTGACCCTTTTCAGCAGCTCGGGAGCCACAAAGGGGCCCTTCTTAACACTTCTGCCCATTTATTTAAGCTCCTTTCCTTATTTACCGTTGCGACGCTTGACGATCTGCTTGTCGGTACGGTGGTTTTTCTTACGGGTCTTGTAGCCCAGCGTCGGTTTGCCCCACGGGGTAACCGGGCCGGGACGGCCGATCGGGCTTCTGCCCTCACCGCCGCCGTGCGGGTGGTCGACCGGGTTCATAACCGATCCGCGCACCGTCGGGCGGAAGCCCATGTGACGCTTACGGCCTGCTTTACCGATCTGCACGTTTTCGTACTCGATGTTTCCGACCTGGCCGATGGTGGCGCGGCAGTTCATCTTAATGTAACGAACCTCGCCGGAGGGCAGGCGAACCTGAGCGGCAGCGCCTTCTTTTGCCATCAGCTGCGCGGCGACACCGGCCGAGCGAACCAGCTGACCGCCGCGGCCGGCATACAGCTCGATGTTGTGGATCATGGTGCCGAGGGGGATGTTCGCGATGGGCAGGCAGTTGCCCGGCTTAATGTCGGCGCCTGCGCCGGAAACGACCACGTCGCCGACCTTGAGCTCATTGGGCGCAAGGATATAGCGCTTTTCGCCGTCCGTATACTGGACAAGGGCGATGTGCGCCGAGCGGTTCGGATCGTATTCGAGGGTCAGGACGGTTGCCGGCATGTCGATCTTGTCACGCTTAAAGTCGATGACGCGATACTTTCTCTTGACACCGCCGCCGCGATGACGGACGGTGATTCTGCCGTAGCTGTTGCGTCCGGAATTCTTTTTGAGCGTCTCAAGGAGGCTCTTTTCCGGTTTGACATTGCTCAACCCGCTATAGTCTACAACCGTCATATGACGGCGGGAGGGCGTTGTCGGACGAAAGCTCTTAATGGCCATTGTTCCTTATTCACTCCATTTCAAATCGTGAGCGCGTGTGCGCCTGCGTTTCGTTTTGCGCCGCGCCGAGCGCGGCATACTTGCGGCGGCAAAGCCGCGAGGCAGGGCGTGCCGTTTGGCTTACACCATGCCCTCGAAGATCTCGATGGGCTTCGAGTCTTCGGTCAGGCGGACAACCGCCTTTTTGCGGGCGGACGTCTTGCCGACGTGAACGCCCATGCGCTTTTCCTTGCCCACCACGTTGAGAGTGTTGACGCTCAGAACCTTGACCTTGAAGATCTCCTCAATCGCACGGCGAATCTCGATCTTGTTGGCCGAGCGGGCGACCTCAAATACATACTTCTTATCGGCGACCGATTCCATCGACTGCTCGGTGATGATCGGACGGATGATGATGTCATAGCACGACTTCATTATGCGTATACCTCCTCGATCTTAGCAACGGCCGCCTTGTCGATGATGAACTTGTCGGCCTTGAGGATGTCGTACACCGAAAGAATCGACGAGATGGTCGTCTTCACGCCGGGGATGTTGCGGGCGCTGAGCACGACGTTGCGGCGAACCTCGGGGGTGACGACGAGAGCCTTGTTCGCCTCCAGCGTGCTAAGGAAGCCGACAAAGGTCTTGGTCTTCACTTCGTTCATGTCGAGATTGTCGACCACGATGATCTGACCGGCGGCCAGCTTGGTGCTCAGCGCGCTGCGCATGGCGAGGGCGCGGGTCTTCTTGTTGATGGTGTAGCGGAAAGAGCGGGGTTTGGGGCCGAAGGCGATACCGCCGTGCGTCCACTGGGGAGCGCGCGTCGAGCCCTGACGGGCGCGACCGGTGCCCTTCTGTTTCCACGGTTTTCTGCCACCGCCTCTGACCTCAGCGCGGGTCAGGGTGCTCTGGGTGCCCTGGCGCTGGTTTGCAAGATAGTTCTTTATAGACTCGTGCATGACGACGGCGTTGGGCTCGATGCCGAAAACGGCGTCGCTCAGCTCGATCTCACCGACGATCTTACCGGTCATATCGTATACATTTGTTTTAGCCATGTTCTTTTCCTCCTCCCATTAGGCCTTGACCGTGTTCTTGATGAACACGATGCCGCCCTTGGGGCCGGGAACGGCGCCGCGGATGGCAATGAGATTTGCGTCTGCGTCGACCTTGACGACCTCAAGGTTCTGCACGGTGACCTGCTCTGCGCCGAGGTGACCGGCCATCTTCTTGCCGGGCATAACGCGCGAGGGGTCGGTGTTGGCGCCCATCGAGCCGACGCTGCGGTGAACAGGGCCGACGCCGTGGGTGTGCTCCTGGGAATGAGCGTTCCAGCGCTTGATCACGCCCGCGTAGCCCTTACCTTTGCTGGTGCCGACCACGTCGATCTTGTCGCCCTCGGCGAACACATCGGCCAGCAGAATGTCGCCGACGTTCATCGAGTCGCTGTTCTCCAGCGTGAACTCCTTGAGGTATTTCTTCGCAGACACCCCAGCCTTCTTCAGGTGACCCGAAGCGGGCTTGGTGAGCTTGCGCTCGGGAACATCCTCAAAACCGAGCTGCACGGCCGAATAGCCGTCGTTTTCCGCCGTCTTCTTCTGAACGACGACGCAGGGGCCGGCTTCGATGACGGTAACGGGAATCACCTTGCCCGTCTCATCAAAGATCTGTGTCATGCCGACCTTTTTTCCGATGATTGCTTTCTGCACTTTACTTCCTCCTTGCAGGTTATTGGTTGAATTAACATGGGATGGGTTTGCTCGTGTTGCTCCCCACATCCTCACATCCACCCAACTTGACCCGTCCGCTTAAGTTTAGCGGATCAGGTAATGAACAAATTTAGGTCAGTGCGTTGCGTTATGTTTACAGCTTGATCTCGATGTCGACGCCGGCAGGAAGGTCGAGACTCGTAAGGGCTTCGATGGTCTTCTGGGTCGGCTT
>MEFT01000009.1 GCA_001725215.1 Clostridium sp. SCN 57-10 | reverse complement strand
ATCACTCGCTGCCCGAGCGGCTCGGGCGGCTTGCGGCCGACGCGCTCTATGAAGAGGTGTGGGCAACGCCCAAGCCGGGACTTGTCGACCGCGCAAACAACGGCGCGCACGACGACATGGACTACGCCAGCTTCCTCGCAAGCGCGACCGTGCTGCGCCCGTGGTTCGTCCGCTGCGCGGAGGAGGGCACGCGCCACGCGTCTCCGCGCGCCGCGCTCGACGCGCTGCGCCCCGTCGGCCTTGCCGCCGAGCGCGAGATGTATGAGGCGACTGGCGGAGTCAATACCCACAAGGGCGCGCTCTTTTCACTCGGCCTGCTGTGCGCCGCCGCCACCCGCGTGGACGCAAGGGGCGCCAGGGCGGACGGGCTGTGCGCGCGCGAAGACGGCGCGCTGAACGCGCGCCCCCCCCAAACGCGCGGCGAGCAGATGTATCTGGCGCATGGCGTGCGGGGTGTGCGCGGCGAAGCCGAAGCAGGCTTTCCTTCGGTGCTCGACCTCGCGCTGCCCGCGCTGTGCGGCGCAAGCGACCGTAACGAAGCGCTCGTCACGGCGCTGCTGCGCCTGATGGCCACGCTGACCGATACCAATGTACTTGGACGGGGCGGACTGCCTGCCGCGCAGTCGGTGCGCGCGCGCGCCGCCGTGTGCCGCACGCTTGCGGACGCATCGGCACTCGATGAAGCGCTGACGCATGAGCGCCTCAGCCCGGGCGGCTGTGCCGACCTTCTTGCCGTTTCCGTGTTTTTTGACAGTTTAAATTTTGAAATTTGATGAAAAATGCTTGTTGCGCCCCTTTCCGCGTCACGGTATAATAATAGCTTGTGATTGAATAACGATATGGAGGGAACGACTATGACGAGAATCGGCTTTGACAACGCCATGTATATCGAACGGCAGTCGGAACAAATCCGAAAGCGCATCGACGCCTTTGGCGGCAAGCTCTACCTGGAGTTCGGCGGCAAGCTTTTTGACGACTTCCACGCCTCCCGCGTACTGCCCGGCTTTGCGCCCGACGCAAAAATGCAAATGCTTCTGCGCCTGAAGGAAAAGGCCGAAATCGTTATTGCCGTATGCGCCTCGGACATTGAAAAAAATAAAATGCGTGGCGATCTCGGCATTACCTACGACGCGGAGGTGCTTCGTCTCATTGACGCGTTCCGCGGCATCGGGCTGTATGTCGGTTCGGTTGTGCTCACGCAGTATGCGGGGCAAGCTACGGCAGAGGCCTTCAAGCAGAAGCTCGAGCGCCTCGGCGTGCGTGTCTTCCTTCATTTCCCCATCAAGGGCTATCCGGTCAACATTCAGCACATCGTCTCGCCCGAAGGATACGGCAAAAACGAGTATATCGAAACCACGCGTCCGCTCGTCGTCGTCACCGCGCCCGGCCCGGGCAGCGGCAAAATGGCCACCTGCCTTTCGCAGCTCTACCATGAGCATCTGCACGGTGTGGCGGCAGGCTATGCAAAGTTTGAAACCTTCCCCATCTGGAACCTGCCGCTCAAGCATCCGGTCAACGTCGCCTACGAAGCGGCGACGGCCGACCTTGCCGATGTGAACATGATCGACCCCTTCCACCTTGAAGCTTATGGTGTGACAACGGTCAACTATAACCGCGACGTAGAAATTTTCCCTGTGCTCAATGCAATGTTTGAGCGCATTTCGGGCAAAAGCCCCTACCGCTCGCCGACTGATATGGGCGTCAACATGGCTGGCTATTGCATCATTGATGACGAAGCATGCCGCAGCGCGTCCAAAAACGAAATTATCCGCCGCTATTTTACCACCTGCTGCGACCTGAGGCGTGGACACGCCACACAGGAAATGGTAGACAAGCTTGAACTGCTTATGAACCAGACGGGCATTGCGCCCGAGAACCGTGCGGTCGTTCCCGCCGCGCGCGACCGTGCGCGCGATACGTGCGACCAGCCTGCCGTCGCCATCGAGTTGCCGGACGGCACCATGATCACCGGCAAGACGAGCGAGCTGCTCGGCGCCTCGGCCGCGGCGCTGCTCAACGCCGTCAAAGCTCTAGGCGGCATCGAAAAAAGCGCGCACCTCATTCCCCCATCGCTCATCGAACCGATTCAGCAGCTTAAGGTGGGTGTGCTGGGCAACCACAATCCGCGCCTGCACTCCGACGAGGTTCTCATCGCGCTCGCCATCAGCGCCGCCACCGACCCCATCGCGGCACACGCCGTGGCACAGCTGCCGCGCCTGCGCGGCTGCGAGGCCCATTCGAGCGTGATTCTTGCGCAGGTCGACCTTGACGTATACCGCAAACTCGGCATGAACCTGACCTGCGAGCCGCGCTACCAAACAAAAAAGCTGTTCCATAGATAAGCACAGACGCCCCCTAAGAGACGGCATAATAAAAAAGGTCTGGAAGATCCAGACCTTTTTTTCGTCGACAATATTTACTTTGTGTGGATAGCTTCAAAAAAAATATATCCCGAGTATCCTGTTATTTTCATACCTTCTCTTAAATAAAAACGTAAAGCATCTGGATTTCTATCAATGCAATAGAGAACCGGATCCTTTTTATATGCATTGAATATATGCTCTTTTGCATGATGTAGCAATATACGCCCCAAACCCTTGGATTGTTTTTCTATTGAGACAGCGATAAAATCTATTTCTGTATCTTTAAGGATATATATACCCACCAATTCTTTATCTTCAAGCATCACGCAGCAATCGCCGTTTTTAGCTTTTTCATTCCACTCCTGCAGGTAGTGATGCTTATTATTAAGAAATATGCTTGTGTTTGGATTGTCAAAAGTATGAGATAAAGATTTATCAAGTATAATACAGGCTGCTTCAAGATACTTTTTTTCAAAAGGAATGACTTTAATATTTTTCGGAACATTGATATCTATAATGGCTTCTTCTCTAACAAAAGTAAGCTCATACGTCTTATGTCCCTGGGCTTTCCAAGGAAGTGCGGTAGACAACAACTTCTCAAGATTCGCATTACTTGGCGGATACCACACACTTGTAAATGAGTTTATGTTTTTTCGTGCTTTGGAAATAAGCAATAACAATTCATTGCTTATTTCCAAAGGCATATCCGTATTAAAGCCTATTTGCAATCTTAATTTGCCCTTATAGACACAAGCGCAATATGTTCCATATGTATCGCCATCGGTGAAAAACAGCTTATCGATAAAGCCTCCGAATTCAGGGCTATCTTCAGCTCCTTGAAAAATCCATTTTTCACCTTGGTCGATGGTTGCAATAATCGCTGCTGCCAAATCCTCTTCATGTTCATTATTGAAATTTCTGAAAACCATAATTCTTCTCCTAAACTGTAGAGCCTATAAGTTTTCTTCGTAATGTTATTCTATCACCACATACATAAAATTACCAACCGAAAACAAAATGTATTGTTTTCGGTTGGTATCATATCAAAAGGCTCAGGATATTTCGTATTTTTGCGGTTAGACCCACAGCCGCGACGCTCACAAGGATATCTCTGCTTTAAAATACTTCCTTAGGGAAAACCGCCTTAGGGCGGCGTTTGTTTGCAAAAGTGATATTCCCAAAATGCCGAAAAAGGGACGCTATCAAAAGATATCGTCCCTTTTTCATTCATGCCTGCACGGGCGGGATTTCGTCGAGCCATAGCTGCTCGGGCGCGACCGTTGCGGCAAATACGCGGCTGTGATCGTCTGGATGCTTGGCCTGATGATATTGAAACAGCATGCGCCCATCAGGCAGCTCGCCCAGAATTTCAAGTTTTCCCGTGACGTGCGACATCACGAAGCGAAACCGCTTTGCGTGTCCGTTCAAGCGGCTTTTCGCCTCCTCCACGATGGCAAGCGCGCGGTGCAGCGGCACCTGAAAGCGATCCTGCACGCCCCTGACCGGGCGGCACTGAAACACATAGTAAGGTACAATGCCAACGCGTGTCAGCCCGTTCATCAGCTGCTCCAGCGTATCGGCGTCGTCATTGACGCCGCGTAGCAGCACGGTCTGGTTTGACACGGTGACGCCGCGGCGCATAAGCGCGTCAACCGCCGCCTGCGCCTGCTCGGTCAGCTCGCGCGGGTGGTTAAACTGCGTCACAACGTAAAGGCGCAGCTGCTTGCCATACTCTTCAAGCACGGTGAGCAGCTCGTTATCCTCCGTAATACGCTGCGGCAGTACCACGGGAATGCGGGTACCGAAGCGTACCATCTGAATATGCGGCATGGCGCTTAGGCGCTCTAAATAATGTGCAATGATGGACGCGCTGTTCATAAAGGCGTCGCCGCCCGAAATAAGCACGTTGGTAATCTCGTCGTGCCGCGCGATATAGTCCGCCATTTCATCAAAGCGGCGCAGGGTCTCTTCTTCGCTCAGCCCCACCATGCGCTTGCGGAAGCAGTGGCGGCAATACATGGCGCAGCGATTGGTCGAAAGCACCATTGCAGTCTGCGAATATTTATGCTGCAAGCCGTCCAACTTGGTGTTTTCCGCCTCTCCACTCGTATCAAACGCGCCGCCCGCGCGCAGCTCGTCATCCGACGGGATGCACAGCCGCGCAATGGGGTCGTCCGGGTCACTCGGATCGATAAGCGACAAATAATAATCGGGAACGCACATGGGGAAGCGCTCTGCCACCTCGTCCAGCCGGGTGCCGACCTTCGCCAGTGCAGGTGCACGCCGACGCAGTTCCGCGGGCGTTTTGATCGCATCTTTGATGCTCGTTTTCCAGTCCATTGGTTTCCTCCTTGTCCAAAGTCGTCATCCGATTGTAAATTAACACAAAATTATATGGTAAAACGGGCAAATGTCAAGGCATTTCATCCAAACTTAACAGTTTGTTATTATCCATCTGGAAATTTGCTTGATTTATTTTCCATTCATTTTTTGTATATCCGTTCCCTTTCTGCCAATACTACCCTGCGAGGTGATTATAAAATGACGCTTACCCCCAAAGAAAATGATCTTCTGAAAGACCTGAAAGCGCAGGAACAGCTTTGCGTCGAGAAGTACGGCAGATATGCCTCCCAGGCGCACGATTCGCAGCTTCAGAACCTGCTTGGCAAGCTGCAAAACGAAGAGCAGCAGCACCTTGACACCATTACGCAGATCATGAACGGCGGAACGCCTAACATCGGTCCGGCACCGCAATCTCCGCAGGACAACGCAACCGCGACTTATGGCATGGGTGCAAACCCGCAGAATAAGAAAGACGATCAGTTTATGTGCCAAGACCTGCTTGCCATTGAGAAGCACGCCTCGTCGGCCTATAACACCAGCGTTTTCGAATTCTGCAACGCCACGTTGCGCGACACATTGTCGCACATCCAGAAGGAAGAGCAGAACCACGGTAAAGAACTCTACGACTATATGGCCAAAAACGGCATGTACAACTAAGCCGCGCACCATACGCTTTTTGCCTTCGCCCGCCGTCAATTCGGCGGGCATTGTTTTTTGAAAAACTCATGGTGGTATTCCCTCTGAAGAAGCGAAAGGCGAGGACCTGTGCCCCCGCCCTTTTCCGCCTTTTTGCCGCAGCTCAATCAGAACACGGCCTATTGAATGGTAACGTATGCCAGTTTATTCTTTTCGGTCAGCACAACCTGACGACCCTCGACCGTCCAGGTATACTGCTTGCCGCCCGAAATATCCTTTTCGGTCGGCTCAGAGCCGATCGAGTCGGTCAGCTGGGTTTTCACGCTCGCCACGTCCGCCTTGGTAAAGCGGAACTCGACGGAAGACACATTTTTATCGGTGCCGTATTTGGTCTGAATCTCCGCGCGGTCGCCGAACAGGTCAGCCGTGTAAATGCGGCCCTGCGCCTCGCCGGTCGCCGGCGTTGCTTTTCCGCCGCCCAGCAGGTCACGCACGGCTTCGTCGGCACGGCCAATCATGCCGTACACATCACCGAACACGCCCTTCAGCTTGGTGGTTCCCGTTCCCGTGGTCGAGGACATGCCCGGAGTGGAGATCAAGCCGCCCGGCGCGGTCGTCATACTGCCGGGTGTCGTCGAAGTGCCGGATATGCCGGAGGTTCCAGAGGTAAGCACCGTCGTCGTGCCGGTAACGCCTTTGTTGGTGCAGCCTGCGAAGATGGCGACCATGCAGAGTGCGCACATGGTCATTGCAAGAGCTTTTTTCATAGCATTCTGCCTTTCTTTTATCATGTTATATATTGGAAATGGCGGCGCGGTGAATACACGCCGCGTGCCGTGCATGGCGATAGTATTTCCGCCTTTTTGGAATTCATGCGGTGCTTGCGCCAATATGCGGGATGTGATATGATGATTGCGTTTGTTTTTGATCAAATACGCGCGGGGAGAATTAATATGAAAAAACGGGCTTTAGGCGGCGAGCTGTTTGTGCTGCTTGCGACGCTATGTTGGAGCATGAGCGGCTTTTTAACAAAATCACTTTCCATCAGCCCGATTCTGAGCAACGCGCTGCGCAGCCTGATTGCCGTTTTTATTTTGCTTGCCTATAACCGTTGGCGGCTGCGTTTTTCTAAAATCATTTGGCTCGGCGCCTTCTGCGGCCTTTTTACCACGACGCTGTATTTCATCGCGCTCAGCCTGACGACTCCGGCAAATGCGGTCGTCATCCAATACACCGCTCCGATTTTTGTTTTGATCTTTACCTGTGTTCGCGAACGCCGCGCACCTACGAAAATGCACCTTGCCGTCGTCGCTGCCGCCTTTGCGGGTGTTGCCATCGTCTTTTCAGAAGGGCTAGGCGGCGGCAGTCTGATCGGCAACCTCGCCGCACTTGCGTCGGGCATCTCGTTTGCCGGTATGTTTTTCGTCAACCGGCTGCCCGGTGCGGCGCCGGCTGATTCACTCATCCTAGGCTTCATGCTGTGTGCGCTGACCGGCGTATTTTACCTCGGCGAGCTGCCCGGCATGTCGACACTCGAATGGGGCGTTGTGCTCCTCCTGGGCGTCGTACAGCACGGACTTGCCTATGTGTTTTTCAGCATCGGCATACAAATATGCCCCAGCTTTAACTCATCACTTATCGGTATGCTTGAAACGGTGCTCGTCCCCCTCTGGGTCTTCCTTGTGTTTGGCGAAGCACCTTCTCTTACCGCCATACTGGGCAGCGTACTTATTATTGCCGCGGTGCTCGCCAATACGCTGTACGAGCGCAAACGCGCAGCCGCAGTCAATCAAATTTAAATAAGAAGGGGCGCTGCAAAATGCAGCGCCCCTTCTTTTATAGTTATGTGTTACGATTTTTTGCTCAGCTCGATGCCGAGGATACGAAGCTGGCTTTCCTCCACCGGGGAGGGCGAGGCAAACAAAAGCTCACTCGCGTTCTGCACCTTGGGGAAGGCGATGACGTCGCGAATGCTCTCGGTGTTCGCCATGTGCATCACGATGCGGTCAAGCCCATAGGCGATGCCGCCGTGCGGCGGCGCACCGTAGCGGAACGCGTTAATCATGTGGCCGAAGCGCGCCATGATCTCTTCCTCGCTGAAGCCGAGCGCGCGGAACATACGGTCCTGCACGTCGCTGCGATGGATACGAATCGAGCCGCCGCCCAGCTCGGTGCCGTTGAGTACAATATCATACGCCTTGGCACGCATGGCGATGGGATTTGTCTCAAAGAGCGGCAGATCCTCATCACGCGGCGCGGTGAACGGATGGTGCTTGGCGTAAAGGCGGGTGTTGCCGTCGTCGTCCTCGCCGTACTCAAACAGCGGGAAGTCGACAACCCAGAGAAACTTCCATACGTTTTCGGGAATGGCGTTCATTCTGCGCGCCACCTCGCAGCGCAGTTGGCCGAGGGCATTTTGCGCAAGCTCGACGTCGGCATCAGCAACGATAAGCAGCAAGTCGCCCGCCTTGGTTCCGCACGCCTCGCAAAGCGCGGCCAGCGTTTCGGGCGACACAAATTTGGCAAAGCTCGAGCTCTGCTCGCCCGCTTCGCTGATCTTCAGCCATGCAAGGCCCTTGGCGCGGTAGGTTTTGACGTATTCGCCCAGCGAATCGATCTCTTTGCGGCTCATGCGAGCGCCGCCCTCTATGGAGATGCCGGCCACAAGGCCGCCGCTTGCCAGCGCACCGTCAAACACGGCAAAGCCGCTGTTTTGCACCAGCTCATTCAGCATGTGCAGCTCATAGCCGAAGCGCAGGTCGGGCTTGTCGGAACCATAGCGCGACATCGCCTCCTGATAGCTCATACGCATGATCGGCGTCTCGATTTCAACGCCTTTCAGCTCGCGCATCAGGCGCTTTAAGAAGCCCTCCTGAATTTCGAGCACGTCGTCAAGGTCGACAAACGACATTTCAAGGTCGATCTGCGTGAATTCCGGCTGGCGGTCAAAGCGCAAGTCCTCGTCGCGGAAGCAGCGCGCAATCTGCATGTAACGGTCAAAGCCGGAGAGCATAAGCATCTGCTTATACTGCTGCGGCGACTGCGGCAGCGCGTAAAACTCGCCGGGATGCACGCGCGACGGCACAAGATAATCGCGCGCCCCCTCCGGCGTGCTCTTGGTCAGAATGGGGGTTTCAATCTCCAAAAAACCCTCGCCGTCAAAATAGCTGCGCGTAATCTGCGCGATGCGGTGGCGCAGCGCAATGGTTTTTTGCAGCTGCTCACGGCGCAGGTCAAGATAACGGTATTTCAGGCGCAGCGCCTCGTTGACCGACGTGGAGTTGATTTCAAACGGCGGCGTCTCGGCGGCGCTGAAAAGCTCCAGCTCGTCGGCTACAATCTCGACGCGTCCCGTGGGGATTTTGTCGTTGATCGAAGAGCGCAGGCGCACCGTGCCGCGCACGCGAACCGTATACTCGGCACGCAGCTGTGCGGCTTTGTCAAACAGCGGGGCGTTGACCGTCTGGTCGAATACGCACTGAACAACACCCTCGCGGTCTCGCAAATCGACAAAAATCAGCCCGCCCAGATCGCGCGCGCGCGCAACCCAGCCGCAGACCGTAACGCTTTGCCCGATGTGCTCATCGCGCAGAGTACCGCAGTAAACCCTGCCATGCTTCAGTGGATTCATAGTAGACGTCCCTTTCTTCTTGGCGGCGCAACGCGCGCCGCATGTTTATTTTGCGGGATCTATCCCGTGCAAACAGGTTATTTGCGCGTGGGGTTCACGATTTCGCGCCATGCGAGGTCGCCGCGCGCCAGACCCTGAATAAGCACCTCCGCCGTCGCAACGTTGGTGGCGACGGGAATGCTGTTCAGGTCGCAGTTGCGCAGCAGGTCATTGATCTCCGTCTCGTGCTCGTATTTTTCCATGGGATCGCGGAACATGAGCACAAGGTCAATCTCGTTGTAGGCAACGCGCGCAGCAATCTGCTGCTCGCCGCCTGTCGAACCCGGCAGGAGGCGATCAATGTGCAGACCGGTCGCATCCATAATCACCTTGCCGGTCGTTCCCGTGGCACAGAGTGAATGCTTGGCAAGCACACCGCAATAAGCGATGCAAAACTGCACCATCAGTTCTTTTTTGCGGTTTTGCGCAATAATTGCAATATTCATGGCAGCCTCCTTCAGTTTTATGATCGGCCGATTTCGTCTTAGTAAGTACCCTTCAGTTTTCCGCGGATGCCGTAAAGCAGGCGCACACGCTCGCCTCGCAGGCGGTGCGCGATGTTGAGGAAGGCGCGCCGCGCGTGTCCACGCGATTCAAGCAGCAAAAGCTTTCCCCGGTTGGCGCACACGATGACGTCTCTGTCCTCGGGCACGACGCCGAGCAGAGGCAGCCCCGTTAGGTCCATCGCGCCGTCGATCGTGGCCGAAGCACCCTCGTCAATCAGGCGCTCGCGCACGCGGTTGACGACGAGCCGCTGGTCGGAAACCCCCAGCTCGCGCAGCAGGGCAGATGTTTTTTGCGCCGCGCGCAGCGCCGTCTGGTCCCCTGTTGAAACAATGACGGCGTGCCCAGCCGCGGCGGCAAAGCACAAAATGTCCTCGCGCAGACCGGCCGAGCAATCGATGATGGTATAGGCAAAGTGGTCGCGTGCACGGCGCACCAGGCTTTCAATGCCGGCCCGCGTCAGCGTGGCGCACATCGCCTCGGTCGCGGGCGCGGTGAGCACACGCAGGTTGCGCACGATGGGATGCACGACCGACGCCTCTTTAAGCGAAACGCTGCCGGCGATTACGTCGGCATAGGTGAACAGCAGGCTGTCCGTCATGCCGAGCGGAATGTCAAGCGAGCGCAAGCCCGCATCGGCGTCAATGAGCAGTACACGCTCGCCGAGCGCGCAAAGGGATACCGCGACATTAACGGCAAAGGAGGTTTTCCCCGTTCCGCCTTTGCCGGAAACAACAGCAATGACGTGCCCCAAGGCACACCTCCCCCTTCCCATGTATGATACGGTATATTTTACTTATTATAAGCCATTTTACGCCATCGCACAAGAGCCGAAGCGAATTTTTCGATTATGGCGCAGATGCTTCCTGCGCCTCCTCCGGCTGTGTAAGGCCGAAGTACTGGTTATAAATACTGATGACGATGGGTGCCATATTACCGCCTGAACCGGCGTATTCGCCGATGACGCACACAGCGATCTCCGGCGCGTCATACGGCGCGAACGAAACGAACACGCCGTGGTCGCTGCGCTTGCCCGATACAGTCTGCGCAGAACCCGTCTTACCCGCTACGCTGATTGGGAAATCGCGGAAGAGGTATGAGGCCGTGCCGTCCTCGGTCGTTACGCCGAGCATACCCTCAAAAACGGCCTTGCGCGTCGTCTCCTTCATATCGATTTTACCCGCCACGACCGGCTCGATCGTCTTCACGGTCTCGGTATAGTCATAGCTTTTGACCTCGCGCAGCAGATGCGGCTGATAGCGCGTGCCGCCGTTTGCCAGCGCGGCGACATAGCTGCACAGCTGCAGCGGCGTAAACTGCTGCTCAGACTGCCCGATACCCGCCTGAATGGTTTCGCCGGGCATCCAGCGCTCGCCGCCCTTGGCGGCGCGGCTCTCCGGCCCCGCAAGGTTGCCCGCTTTTTCGCCCGCAAGCTCGATGCCCGTCTTGCTGCCCAGACCGAGCTCTTTGGCATATACGTTGAGCCGCTCGATGCCAAGCTGGCGCGATACGTCGAAGAAAAAGTAGTTGCACGAGTATTTGATCGCTTGGCTTACGTTAATGTTGCCGTGCGTGCCGCCGTTTTTGCGGTAAATCCAGCAGGCAGGCGTATAGTTGCTCGACGCGTAGTACATATACCTGCCCAAATCACGAATGCGCGTTTTGGGCGAAATCACGCCCTCCTCCAGACCCGCGATAGCCGTTACCATCTTAAACGTCGAGCCTGGGGGGTAAACGCCCGCAATCGCGCGGTTGTAAAGCGGCTTTCCCTCGTCAATCAACAAATTCTTGATGTCGGCTGAATAGCTCGCCAGCTGATAGGTCGGATAGCTCGCCATCGCAAGCACTTCGCCCGTATTCACGTCGAGCACAACTACGGCACCGCCCTCGGCGTCCTTACCTTGCAACTCCTTTTTGGTCGCGCGGATGTTCTCGATGGTCGACGCAAGCGCCTGCTCAGCCACCGCCTGCAGGTCAAGATCGATGGTTAAAAAGCAGTTGTTGCCCGGTTGGGGCGGCGTTGAGACAAAGCTGTCAAGCACCACGCCGTCAATGTTGCTTTTGACGGAGCGCTTGCCGTCTATGCCGCGCAGATAGTCCTCCAGTGCCTTTTCAAGCCCGTCCTTACCCGTCACGGCGTTCATCGCGTAGCCCTTGTCGCGCAGCACCTCGTATTCCTCCGGATCGAGTAGGCCTACGCGTCCCAAGAGATGCGCGGCATACGCCGTGTCATAACGGCGCACGTCGTCGACCTCAACCGTCACGCCGGGCAGTAGCCGCGAGCGCTCCGAAATCAACGAAATCGTTTCGATGTCTACGCCGACGGCAAACGTATAGGGCGTATAAGACGAAAAGTCGCGCCGCTCCATCTCATAGCGCACGCCCGCCACGGCGCGCCGATCCGCGGACGTCAGCGCGTCCGAAATACCGTATTTTTGGCATAGCGCGGCAAGTAGCTCATCGGGCGTGGGGTCGGCGCTCCAGTTTTTCTGCTTTGCGATGAATTTATAGAGCCGCGCGCCATCGCCCGACTCGCGGTCGGTATAAGTGAAGGAAAATGGCGGCGCGGCACTGAGCGGCAGCGAGTCGTTATACGGCAGATTCGCGGCGCGCATCAGCATAACAAGCGCCAAAATCACGTCGTTCTGCTCGGTTTTGCTCCAGCCGTAATAGTCGAATACGATTTCAAAGCCGACCGAGTTGCTCACCAGCTGCTTGCCGTTGCGGTCGCGCAGCTCGCCGCGCGACGCTTTTTCCACATAGGTGCGCATCGTGTTGCGTTCGCTCTTGGCGAGATACTCGCTGCCGCGCACGAGCTGCAGATAGGCAGAGCGCGTCGTCAGCACGGCTCCAATGGTCAGCATCACGACAAACAGCGAGATAATACGAATGAAAATAGTTTTGCGTTTCATAAAGCGATTGGTAGACGAAGCTGGGTAAACCCTACATCGTCCGCCCGCTGCCTCCACAGCGGGTCGGCGGCGCAAGCCGCCGAAATGGAGCGGTGGGCACGCGCGGCGTTTTCGCCGCCCGCACGGATATTAAAAAATCTCATAGCTCCTCCCTTTCGGCAAAGCGCCGGTTGAGCGCGCGCACCCAGAAAAAAAGCAGCGCGGCGGGCGCAAGAGAGAGCACAACGCCGCCCAAGATGTGCAGCACGCCGCTGACCAGCGGAAAGCTGTACACCAGCCCGTAATAGAAAATCTGGCCAAGCAAACCCTTCAGCACGGCAACAATCGCGCCGAGCAGCAGCGCGCCGGGCAGCACGGGGCGCATATAATTGGCGGCAAACAGGCCGCACAGTATGCCAAGCACGCCGTAAAAAAGCGACATCAGTCCGTCCACCATCGGCGTTGCGATGACGGATAAAAAGCCGGCGGCAAAGCCGAACCATCCTGCGGTGTAAGGCCCCTCAAACAATGCGAGCGCCGTGACGAAAAACGGGATGAGGTCAAGGCTCATGCCCCAAACGGTCATGGCCGTACCGCGCGACGACTGCAGCAAAAACACGATCAGCAGCGTCAGCCCGTATGCGCAGTGCTTGATGGTGCGATTCGGTTGGTGGCGCATACGTTCTCCTTTCCCGCCGATCAGTCGACGATGGTAAAATCTTTGACAACGAACACGCTGCGCAGCTCGTTAAGCGGCACAACAGGCTCGAGCACAGCGTAGCTTGAAATGCCGTGCGCCTCCGGCTTAAACTCGAGTACGCGCCCGAGCAGCAGCCCCTTAGGATACATGCCGCCGTAGCCCGAGGTTTCCACGAGATCGCCCGGCTTCACGTCGGCGTCGTTTTTTAGGTAAGACAGCTTAAACTTCCCCTCGCCGAGCAGCGTCAGGTCCCCCTCGGCAACGACGGCTTCGCGCGTGCGCGACACGGTGGCGCCCACCTTGACCGATACGTCAAGCACGGTAAGCACCTGCGCGTAGCTCAGGCCCACCTCCGACACATAACCGACGAGTCCCTCGTTGGTCACGACGCTGTCGCCTACCTCGATGCCCGCAAGGCTGCCGCGGTCGATGGTAAACGAGCTGCGATATTGCCCGCCCGAAGCGGAAACGACCTTGCACGGCTCACACACAAAGTCTTTGTGGCGGCGGTTGAGCTTAAGCATATCGCGCAGCAGCTCGTTTTCCGAAATTGCAAGGTCATAGTCGAGCTGTGCGTGCTCATACTCGGTCAACTTGGCTCGCAGCGCCTCGTTTTCCGCTTTCAGCTCGTCATAACGATGAAAATATCCAAAAAAGTCGGTCACGGCGTCTGCCGCCGCGCCCACCCCGCGCTGCAGCGGCGTAACGACCGATCCGAGCAGGTCGGACACGAAGTTAGGCCCGCCTAAGACATACGCGCCGAGCATAAACAGGCAGGAGGCGACGATGATGGCAAGCAGCGTCATGCCAATTTTTGTGCGCAAAAACTTCATGCATCCACCTCTCCCATCTCCTGCAAATGCCTCCACAGCGCGCACACCGGAAGTCCCATCACATTAAAATAATCTCCCTCAATGCGCTCGACGAATACGGCGGCCGCACCTTGAATGCCATAGCCGCCCGCCTTGTCAAACGGCTCGCCCGATGCGACGTAGCGCTCGATCATTCCTTCGGTCAGCGTGCGAAACGTCACGCGCGTGCATTCCGAAAAAACATGCGTTTCGCCTGTACCGCCGCGCAGTGCAACTCCGGTATGCACCTCGTGCGTACGCCCTGAAAGCGCGCGCAGCATATCGCTCGCACACTCGGGCGAGTCCGGCTTGCCTAAAATTTCGCCGTCGAGACACACCACCGTGTCGGCGGCGACGGCCGTCTCCCCCGCCGCAAGCGGACAGGCCAGAGCCTTGCGCAGCGCCAACTCGCGTACCAGCGCGTCGGGCGCGCTCGTGTCCGAGTACTCGTCGCAGTGCGTCGGGCGCAGCACGAACGAAAGCCCAAGCCCCTGCAAAAGCTCCCTGCGGCGCGGCGAGCCCGATGCCAACACCAGCATATCAGCGCACCCCGGTCGAGCCGTGCCCGTTTTCGCCACGCTCCGTCTCGCTCAACGCGCTGCAAACAACGCACGAAACGCGCACAAACGGCACGACGCACAACTGCGCCACGCGGTCGCCGTGGTTCACGGTAAACGGCTCGCGGCCGTTGTTCTGCAGCGTGGCGCAAACCTCGCCGCGATAGTCGGGGTCAATCAGCCCCACACCGTTTGCCAGCGCGACGCCATGCCGCGACGAAAGTCCGGAGCGCGCCATGACGAAGCCCGCGCAATCGTGCGGCAGCTCGACGGCAACGCCCGTGCCGATTTTGGCTCGCTCGCCCGGCGCGATGGTAACCGGCGCGTCGAGGCAGGCGCACAGGTCAAGCGCCGCCGCCTCGGCTGTCTGGTATTCGGGCGCAGCCGCGCCGTCGCGCAGCAGCTTTATGTTCATTTGCATGTATGTTCTCCTTCATTGGGTTTGTTGCGGGGGCGGGGATGGGTTTGGACGTTCCGCGCTGCGCACGGGACGAGGGTTACGCGCGCCCCGCTGCGGGGAGTGCCTTCAAGATCCCCCGCGCAGAGAGAATAAACTCCCTACTCTACCCCACGATAATACAGCCCGCGCGTCACGCGCTCGGGCGGCTGACCTTTTCCGTCAAGGTAACACGCCGCCGCCTGCTCACACTCGCGCGCGTTTTCGGTGGTAAATGAAAGCCGCAGATAAGAAAGCCCCAACCCCTTAAGGTCGGAAAGCTTGTCGGCTAGCCACAGCTTTTCGGCGTTATATACCGTGTTTCGGTGCCCCGGCTCGGGCAGCACGGTAAACGAGCGCCCCGTGCGGTCGGTCAGCTGCGCGGGCGCGCCGCCGCACGCACACTGCCCAGAGCGTGTCTTGATCACGCAGTTTTCGGTCAGCATCAGCGGCAACCGCCCGTAAGCAAACAGCTCGGTCGGCATATTGCTCGACAGATCGCGAATCTGCGGCAGCGTCAGCTCGAAAGACAGCGTGGCAGACTCAAAACCGAGCATCTTCAGCTCTTTCAGCGTCTGCGCATTCATCACGTTAAGCCCGAAGTCGCCGCGCAGGGCAAACCCTGTGCCGCGCAGCAACATGGCGTGTCCGATGTTTCCGCAGACGGCGTCGCGCACACCCGCGTCATAAAGCGCGGCAAGCCGGTCAAGCAGAGCCGCGCGCTCGCCATCCTTGCCGACAAACGTAATGTCAATGGGAAGCATATCGAGCATACGCGTCAGCTCCAGGTGGCGGTGCGCCTCCTCGGCGGGCAGATAGACAAACGCAGGCTCGCGCTCGAGCAGAGCGGGCGTAACCTGCTCCATTTTACGAAATGAAAAAATATAGCGCGGCGGCTCGGCGGGCGCAAGACGGCGCAGCCCCGGCTCCCAATGCCCCTCGCGCCGCGTGGGCGGCTGCACACGGCGTGCCTCCACCCCCTCGAGCACTCTGCGCCGCAGCGCGTTGACCGCGCCCGAAGCGATGCGCAGGCCGTCCTCCAGCTCGACGTGTATGCTGCGCGGAAAAAACACGGTGCCGCCCGTTTTCAAAAGGCCACTCTCGATGTCGTCACGGCTCGTTGCGCGCGTGTGCGCCTCCTCTGGCGGCAGCGCCGTGGCGGTAAACTCGTTGCCGCAGCCATCGTCGGCAATCAGTGTAATCGGCTCGCCGCGCCGCGCCGTGAAGCGGAAGTCGATGCCCACCGTCGGCCGCTCGCCCTCGCCCTCGTATATCTCGCGCCCCTCGCGCAAAACCGTGCGCCCCTCGCGCGCGTCGGCCTCGCTGCGCACGCCAAACATATCGTTCCCTTTTCGGTCGGTCAAATAACCATCGGTAAATCCGTCCCGCGAAAATACCGCTCGCAGTTTAGACATTTCAGCGTTTAACGGCGCTTCGCCGCTGACGGCGGCGTTTTTAAACGCACGCGTCACCAACGCGACGTATTCGGGCCGCTTCATGCGCCCCTCAATTTTGACGCACGCCACGCCTGCTTCTTCAATGTCGCGCAGATACTGCGCATAGGTCAAATCTTTAAGGCTGAGCGGGTGGCGCATACCCTCGCCGAAAAACGCGTAAGGCAGGCGGCACGGTTGGGCGCACAGCCCGCGGTTTCCGCTGCGCCCGCCGATGACGGACGACAGATAACACTGCCCCGAATAGCTCATGCACAAAGCGCCGTGGCAGAAAATTTCGATTTCGATGGGCGAGTGTGCGCAGATGTGGCGAATTTCCGCAAGCGGCAGCTCACGTGCGAGCACCACGCGCGACAGCCCCAGCTTCTGCGCCGCGAGCACGCCCTCAAGCGAATGAACGGACATCTGCGTCGAGCCGTGCAGAGGCAGGTCGGGCGCAAGGGCGCGCACCATGCGCAGCACGCCGAGATCCTGCACGATCAAAGCGTCTGCCCCCAGAGCGGAAAGCCGCGCAAGCAAAGGCTTCAGGCGCGGCAGCTCTCGGTCGGTGACCAGCGTGTTCACCGTGACATAAGTTTTCACGCCGCGCAGGCGGCAGTCGCGAAAAGCCTGCGTCAGCTCTTCGTCGGTAAAGTTTTTGGCGTTGCGGCGCGCGTTAAAATCGCCCGCGCCGAAGTATACGGCGTCTGCCCCTGCGCGTATCGCGGCGGTCAGCGCCTCATAAGACCCCGCAGGGCTTAAAATTTCAAGTGCCATGGTCTCTCCTTTGCGGCTCGGTTTTGCGCGTGTGCGCGTTATCCGTTTCCCTTTTTCAGCTTGCTGAGCTGGGCGCGCAGCGCGGCGTTCTCCTCCGCATATTCGCGCACCTGCGCACGCAGATTGTCGCCGCCGCTCATCGCCTTGTAATACATATCAGACAGATTGAGCGCCGCCAGTACCGCGCACGTCAGAGAGGAAAACGACGTCTGTGATTTGAGCTCGCCGATTTTACGGTCGACCAGCTCGGCATTTTTGCGAATGTATTCCTCGGTCTCTTCCCCGACGACGGTGTATTCCATGCCGTCAATCGTTACGATCACTCTGTTCACCATACGGCGTACCCCTTTCATGCATATATACCGACATTTTACCATATACGCGCGCGTTTTTAAATACACGCAACACAAAATTTTCACTTTTGGTTGAAACAGGAGCGCGCGCGATGGTACAATAAAACCCTATCGGAGGGATGTCCATGGAAATTGAGTATAAGCTTTCTCCCGTGCCGCGCGAGCGGCTTGATGCCGTATTGCGCGACGGCGCGCTCGCCCCCTGTCTTTCACCGCCCCGCACGATCGAAATGCATACCGTTTATTACGACACGGCGGACGGCGCTCTGGCACGCGCGCGCATCGCATTGCGGCTGCGCCTTGAGAACGGCGCGGGCGTGTGTACCGTCAAGGCACCGGGGGGTGCTCCGCACGAACGCCTTGAATACGAATGTCCGGCGCACACACTTGAGGAAGGTCTGGCCGCGCTGTTGGCAACCAGCGCGCTTCCCGATTGGCTCGCGCAAGCGCTCACTGCGGGCGTATTCGTGACCGCGGGCGAGGCGCGTTTCACGCGCACGGCATATACGCTTTCTCTGCCCGGCCTGTGCTGTGAGCTCGCGGGCGATTACGGCGCTCTCTCGGCAGACGGGCGCATGGCGCCCATAGCCGAGCTTGAGCTTGAGCTGCTGTCGGGCGATGCGGGCGCGCTTGCCTCGCTTGCCGTGCGCCTCTCGCGCGATTACGACCTGCCCGCCCAACCCCTATCGAAGTACGCCCGCCTGCGGGCTTTGAAGGAGACACCCCATGAATAAGAACCAAGCGCGCCGCCGTGCGATTATCTACGCCGTCATTTCGGTCAATCTACTTATGCTTTCGCTCCTTATCTACACCGGCGTGCGCCACGCCCCGCAAAGCGCGCTTTCGATGCGCACCTTCGGCTTGTCGCTCTCCGCCGCACTCGGCTGGCTGACGAGCCGCGTCTCCGCCTCCGTCATTGAAATCGTGATGTTCGTACTGCCGCTCGCCATCATCGCGTGGCTCGTCGTATCGGGCATGAAAAAGCGTATTCTCGTCGCGCTTTCGGGCACACTGCTTATCGCGTGCTCTGCCGTCACGCTCTTTTTCATACTCTATTTCGTCAATTTCGCTGCGCCGCCGCTCGCGGAGTCTCTCGGATTGGCCGTTCGCGAATATTCGGTGGATGAGCTGCGTGAGGTTACCGAATATTTGCGCGATGAAGTGAATAAATATGCGCCTTCTGTTGATCGCTCGCCTGAGGGCACGGCCAACTTCCCTGACTTTAAGCCGCTGAACGACGAACTGAAGGTTTCCTACCGCTCGCTAGCCGAGCAGTATGACCGTTTTGACGTGCCCCCGCTCGATATACTTAGTGTGAAGAAAGCCGTGCTGTGGAGCGCGCCGATGAGCTATGTCGGCATCGTCGGCTTCTACTGCCCGTGGACGGCGGAGCCGACGGTCAACGCAACCGGCGTCGACTTCGAGCTGCCGTTTGACATGGCACATGAGCTGGCGCACTCGCTCGGCATAGGCCCCGAGGACGAATGCAATTTTACCGCCTACCTTGTATGCAGCGCGAGCGATGATGCGCGCCTGCGCTATTCCGGCGCACTCAATGCATATATTTACGCGCACAACGCACTGTTTTCAGTTGACCAAACCGTGGCAAGCGACATTTACAAAACGCTTGACACCCGAGCGAGCGCCGATCTGCGTGCTCTCACGCTCTATCTTAAGCAGTATGACACGCCGGTACGCGACGCGGGAACCGCCGTCAACGATGCTTTCATCAAATCCACCGGGCAGGTAAACGGCGTGCGCAGTTATGGCAAAATGGTTGATCTGCTTATGGCGTGGCATTTTGATCATTAAAATTTTATGCATTTTGACGCAGTGTAAGCTATTGAATATTTTTTCATTTAGTCGTATAATCATACCATCATAAACACTTTGGGGAGAAACGACTATGAAAAGAACAACCAAACTGCTCAGCGTTCTCTGCGCCGCAATGTGCGCGTTTTCGCTGCTCGCCGCCTGCGGCGGACAAAACGCCGGCACCGAAACGACAAATGGAACCACGGCTGCCCCGGGCACCACTGCCGCCCCCACCACCTCCGAAGCGCCCAAAAAGACACAGCTTATTCTGGGCACCAGCGCCGACTACGCTCCGTTTGAGTTTCACATTTTAGACGGCGGCGAAGATAAGATCGTCGGCTTTGACGTATCGCTCGCGAAGAAAATTGCGGAGGATATGGGCCTCGAGCTGGTCATCAAAGATGTCGGCTTCGACACGCTGATGGGCGAGCTTGACGCCGGCACGGTCGATATGGTGCTTGCCTGCATCGCGCCCAACGAAGAGCGCCTCAAGGTTTCCGACTTCTCCGATGTCTACTACGAAGACAAGGCGCCCGTCATGCTGGTGCGCAAGGCCGATTACGAAAAGTTTAACACCGTCGCTTCGCTCGACGGACAGACCATCGCGGCGCAGACCGGCACGACCAAGGCCGACATCGTTGCCGAGAAGTTCCCCACCTCTGACGCTCTGCTACTCACCGCCGTGCCCGACATGGTGAACAATCTGCTGTTTAACAAGTGCGCCGCCGTGTGCCTTGACGGCGCCGTGGCAGAGGGCTATGTGGCCGCCAATCCCGATCTCGTCATTGCAGACGGCATCGTGCTCGGTGAGGGCGACGTGCTCGGTGTTGCCGTGAAGAAGGGCGACCCGCAGGGCCTGCTCGAAAGCATCAACAAGACGATTGCCGCCTGCCTGGCGGACGGTTCGCTCGACCAGTGGATGACCGAAGCCAACGAGCAGAGCGCAAACGCCCTGAACTAACCCCATAAAAACGGAAGCACGCCGAAAGCGCCTGTGGCGCGGGTCAGAAACCCGCGCCCCCGCTGTCGGCGTGCCCTTTGAATAGGAGAGACCGCCATGCAAGCCGCATTTCTTGCGTCCAACCTGCTGAACTTCTCGTTTCTGCCGAAATTCTGGCCCCTGTTTGTGCAGGGAATTAAATATACGCTGCTGCTGTCTGCCAGCGCGGTGCTCGTCGCCATCGTTCCGGCGCTTGCGCTCGCGCTCATGCGGCTTAGCAGCAGCCGCGTGTTGCGCGGCCTTTCGGGCGGCTATATCGCGCTGTTCCGCTCCACGCCGATGCTCGTGCAGCTCTACATCATCTATTTCGGCGTGTTCGGCGCCATTTCACTGCCCAACACCAAGCTGTTCGGCTTTATCAACCTTGCCATGTTCATCCCCGGCATTGTCGCTCTCGGGTTGAACAGCGCGGCATATGTCGCCGAAATTTTCCGCGCGGGCATCCTCGCCGTCGACATAGGGCAGACCGAGGCGGCACACTCGCTCGGTCTTTCGCGCTGGCAGACTCTGCGCTTCGTCGTGCTGCCGCAGGCGATCAAAAATGTGCTGCCCACACTTGCCAACGAACTGGTGACGATGATCAAAGAATCATCGGTCTGCGGCGTGGCGGTCGGCACGCAGGAAATTATGTGGGCGTCCAAGGCGGTAGCGGGCACCACCCATCTGACCATCTCGCCCTATCTGCTGGCGGCGGTCATCTATTTCT
>MEFT01000008.1 GCA_001725215.1 Clostridium sp. SCN 57-10 | reverse complement strand
TACAGCGGAGACTTGCTGGCCGACCTCTCTTGCTATGACGAGCGCGACTGGATGGGAAACCGCACGGTGCGCGATGCATTGTTCTCGCTCTCACTCGCCGCTGCGACGCGAATCCGACTTGCAATCACCTTTTAAATATAAAACGAGCCGCCCCTGCGGGCGGCTCTGCTTGCCGAATAGCCTATTTTTTTCTTGCATCAGCCGACTTAAGCCTCGCCGTGCGGGTCTTGTTTTCCGTAGAACACAACGCAGCCGCGCCCGCTGCGTTTGGCGGTATAAAGCGCCTCATCGGCGCACAGCATCAGTTCCGTATAGTTGTGTGCATCGTGCGGTGCACGCGCGACACCGACGCTGCACGACGTATCACATTGGCAGTCATCACCGACGATGCCGCGCATCACTTCCACCAAACCATGCGCCTTGCGCTCGATCAGATCGCGCTCGGCCGCATCGCGCAGCAGTACAACAAATTCATCGCCTCCGATGCGGCCGATGATATCGTGCGCTCTGAAATGCCGCTGCAGTCTGCCCGCCGCCTCAATGAGCAGGCGGTCTCCGCAGGCGTGCCCCCATCGGTCATTGACCTGCTTAAATCGATCGAGGTCGATGAGCATAAGCGTATGGTTTCCGCTTTCCGCCAGTGCGCGCTCGATGCGTTCTTCGGCCGTTCCGCGGTTAAACACGCCCGTCAGCGTATCACGCTCGGCGCGCTGCCGCAGCCGGCTTAGCTCGCGCGTCTGCTCGTCGATATCGCTGAGCACCGCCGTCACCTGCGTCCCGCTGCCCGGTATCAGTTCGGCACAGCCACGCACCCGCCTCCAACGATAATTTCCGTCCGGCGCACGCAGCCGCAGCTCGGCCTCGATATATTGCTCGCCCGCCAGCCACCGTGCCGCAATACGTTCGACCACAGAGCAGTCTTCGGGGTGAACCAAAAGACCGGAGTGTACGCTTTCTGAAATACGGTAAAAGGGCGGCGTTCCGCAGCACAGTTTTTCCCACTGCTGCGAACACTCCAACGTATCACTTTGAGCATTCCATATGAGCAAAGCCTCTCGTGCCTGATCCATCAGAACCCGCAACATGTTCACCCCTTTACGTTTCTATTTTATTCCAAAATATGAAAGAAATCCAGCCTTTCTTGTTGAAAAAATTACACAAAACGGCTACATGCCTCGCGACATAATTTGTGACCGATCGTCCCTGTTTTTAGGCAAGAAAAATCGAGAGTTTTTCGTGTGGATGAGGTATGATAAATACAGCACGGGAGGTGAGCAACATCAACGAGCAAATCGAAGCGGTGCAGCGCATGCAAGAATATATCGCATCACATCTGAGTGAAGAGATCACGCTTGCAGATCTGTCAAGGGTATCCCTGTTTTCGCCCTGGTATTCTTATCGTTTATTTATCCAGTGGGCGCATATTTCACCCTCCGATTACATTCGTCGACTGCGGCTGTCTAAGTCGGCTCTTATGCTGCGCGATCGGCACTGCAAGGTTGCAGATATTGCGTTTGAGATGGGCTTCGGAAGCGTGGATGGGTATCAGCGCGCCTTTTTCCGCGAGTTTGGATGTAACCCGCGCGCCTATGCGCAGCGGCCCACGCCAATCAGCCTGTTCATCCCCTACGGTGTGAAATATTTTTACACGAGAAAGGAAGCAACGATGGAATCAGTAAAAACTGTATTTGTTCGAACGGTCGAGAAACCGGCCCGCAAGGCCATCATCAAACGCGGTGTCAACGCAAAGGATTATTTTTCATATTGCGAGGAGGTCGGATGTGACGTATGGGGGCTTCTGACGAGCATTCCCTCGATCAGCGGCGAACCGGCCTGCTTCTGGCTGCCCGAGGCATACCGCCCGCACGGCACATCTCAGTATGTACAGGGTGTGGAAGTCGCGCTCGACGCCGACATGGCGATTCCGGAGGGGTTTGACATCATTGAGCTGCCCGCCGCAACCTATCTGTCCTTTCAGGGAGAGCCGTTTGCTGAGGAGGACTACTGCCTCGCCATCGATGAAGTATGGCACGCCATCGACCGATATAACCCTTCCGTTATGGGGTATGCCTGGGATTCGGAGAATCCTCGTATTCAGCTTGAACCCGTCGGCACGCGTGGGTATATCGAACTTGTGCCGGTGCGCGCGCTGTAACCAATGTAAGACAGATAGGCCGCGGAGCAAAATGCTCCGCGGCCTTGATTCATTTTGCTTATATGCCGCGGCGCGATCAATCAACGCGCTCGTCACCAAAGAAAAAGAGCGCCACCGTGCCGGGGCCGGTATGTGCGCCGATGACGGTGCCGACACTGTTGATAACGACCTTGCCGTCAAGCTTTGAGAAGCGTGCCTCAACCGCGTCGGCTACGACGCGCGCATCCGCGTAACAGGCTGACTGCGACAAGAAGCAGCGGCCGCTGTACGACGTGCCGCCCTCGGCGTGTTCCTCCATGCGCGCGACGATTTCTTCAATCACGCGTTTCTTACCGCGATGCTTGCTACGCGGGATGAGCCTGCCCAAATGATCCATATTGAGCAGCGGGCATATGCCAAGCAGCGTTCCGAACACGGCCGATCCCTTGGAGATTCTGCCTCCGCGATAATAGCTTGTCAGATCGGTCGAGAAAAACCAATGGTGCACCTGCAGGCGGCGCGCGAGGATTTTCTTGCTTGCCTCCTGTGCGGAAAGCCCCGCGTCGCGCAGGTCTGCGGCGTAATCGGTCAACAGGCCGTAGCCGGACGAGGCTCCGAGCGAATCGATCACCTCGATGGTTCGCTCTGGGAAACGGGCTTTCAGCTCATCACGCGCGATGCAGGCTGACTGGTAAGAGCCAGACAGCCCCGAAGAAAGCGAAAGATGCACCACATCATGCCCCCCTTCGAGGAACGGCGTGAAAAAGTCAATGTACTCCCCTTCATTGACCTGCGAGGTCGACGGCTGTGCACCAGCCGCAATACGAGCATAAAATTCATCAAACGGCATGGATACCCCGAGGTCGTCTGCATATTGCATACCGTCCATCGTGAAATGGAAGCAGACATAAGGAATATTGCGCTTGGATAAATAAGCAGCCGAGAGATCCACCGTGGAGCAGCAGGTGAGGATAAAGTTCGCCATAAGCGACCTCCTTTTCGATATGTCCGCGTACGCGTCGTCATCTGGAGATGCGTATTCCCGAAAACCTTCTTAATCGCGTAGTCAAACAACGTTTTCACGGTTTTAAGCCCACGTACCAAGCAAGTATAGCTCGGAAGCAGCATAGCCGCGACGATTTGAGGTTATTATACCACAGCCGCACATGACGTGCAACCGACCAAGCGGGCGGAAAACTGTCGCATTTGTGCCTTTCGATCAGTATGTGCGCACAGTACAGCCATTCTTGCTTGTATCACGCGCGCGAATTAGGTATAATTAAGCTATCTTTTCAGAGTGAGGTAATCGCAATGAACAAAAAACGCTTGGGCCGCACCGGCCTGATGGTCACTGAAAACTCCTTCGGCGCGCTTCCCATTCAGCGGCTCGCCGTGCAGGACGCCGCCTCTCTGCTGCGTGCCGCCTATGACGCGGGCATCAACTTCTTCGATACGGCGCACGGCTATACCGACAGTGAGGAAAAAATCGGCGTCGCCCTCGCCGACGTGCGCGACGATATTTATATCGCCACCAAGGCCCCCGCGAAGACGCGCGCGGGCGTACTGGAGCAGGCGGCGCTTTCGCTGCAGCGCATGAAAACCGACCACGTTGATCTGCTGCAGCTGCACAACATCGGCGCGCTGCCCGATGTAAACGATCCTGAAAGCGCTCATCACGGGCTGTTGCAGGCGCGCGAGGCGGGCATGTGCCGGTTTATCGGCATCACGACCCACCGGCTTGACGTGGCGCTTGCCGCCGCAAAAAGCGGGCTGTATGACACGGTGCAGTTCCCGTTAAGCTATCTCTCGACCGACGAGGATCTTGCCCTCATCGACGTGTGCGCCGAGCACGACGTCGGCCTCATCGCCATGAAGGCGCTTGCGGGCGGCCTGATTTCAAGCCCCGAGGCGGCGTTTGCATTTTTTGCGGACAAGGCCGCTGTGCCCATCTGGGGCATTCAGAAGCCCTCTGAGCTTGACGACTTCTTGCGCTGCGCACAGGGCGGTGTGACGATGAACGATACGTTGCGCGAAGCAGTCGCGCGCGACCGCGCGGCGCTGACGGTCAACTTCTGCCGCGGCTGCGGCTATTGCGCGCCCTGCCCTGCGGGCATCGATATTTCGCTTGCCGCGCGCATGACACTGATGCTCAACCGCGCGCCGTGGCGCGAGTTTACAACACCCGCTCACCGCGAAATGATGGCGCGCGTCGACAACTGCATCCACTGCGATGCCTGCAAGCGCCGCTGTCCCTATCAGCTCGACTGCCCAACGCTTGTGCGCGAAAATTACGATTATTTCAAGCGCTTCGTCGCGGAAAAAGACGCAGAATAAGATGCAAAACGGACAGGCGTAGCCTGTCCGTTTATGGTTAAATGGTTTTCATCTCTCGCAGCTCGTATACGTCGGTGCGCCGCGCCGAAAGCAGCGGCAGCTGTGCGCGCACACGCTCGTTCTCTTCCAAATCAACGTCGCACAGCAGCACCTCGTCGCCCGCTCCGGCGCGCGCGAGCACCGTGCCCCACGGCGAGCAGACAATGGAGTTTGCGTAGGAAACATACACGCCCCCCTCGTCGCGCGCGGGTGCGGCACCGACGGTAAACAGCTGGTTGTCTACCGCGCGCTGGCGAAACATAAGCTCCCAGTGGGCGGGGCCGGTCGTCATATTAAACGCGGCGGGCGTTACGATGGCACGCGCGCCGCGCAGCGCCATGCAGCGCGCAAGCTCCGGGAAGCGCAGGTCGAAGCAGATGCACAGGCCGAATACGCCGTACGGCGTGTCAAACGTCGTCACCTCGCGCCCCGCCGTAAACGTTTCCGACTCAAAAAAGCGCTGTCCCCCGACGACGTCAATGTCAAACAGGTGCATTTTGCGGTGGCGCGCAAGCTGGCTTCCGTCGGGCGCGAAGACAAACGACGTGTTATACACGCACTCACCGTCGCGCTCCGGTATGCTGCCACCCACCAGATAAACGCCCGTCTCGCGCGCCATATCGCGCAGGGCGCACCATGCGTCGCCTTCGGCAGGCTCTGCATATGCCGCGAAGCAATCGTTAGTATACGGGCAGTTCCACATTTCGGGAAGCACGATGAGATGTGCGCCCTCACGCGCTGCGCGCCGCACGCGCTCGCGCATCATTTCAATGTTGCGCGCCTTATCAGCTGTGACAGGCATTTGTATCGCTGCAATTTTCATGTTTTTTCCTCCGTCTGCTCCGCGTTTTTTCGCAAAAATCAGCCATATTTATTATAAAGCAAAAGATGATGCACAGCAAGTCCGTAACATATTTTGAAATTTGCTGCTTGACAGCGCTGATATTTCGTGTATAATGGGCAACATATAATCCATTATAGCCCAAAGGCGATGACGGGGAGAGTATTCTGCCATAATCGACGGCACAGAGAGCTGCGGACAGGTGAAAGCGCAGCGCGGCGATTGCAGAGGAAGAACACCCCGGAGCCTCCGACCGAACGCAATACGAAGCATGCTTCGTATCAGTAGGCTCGGACGCGTACCGCGCGTTACAGCGGTGCTTCGATGAAGTCGAAGCAAAACGAGTGGACTTTTCAGTCTATTTGGGTGGTACCGCGGAAGTCAGAGCCTTTCGTCCCATAGTTCGGGGACGAGGGGCTCTTTTTGTTATCCTCGTCCAAATCAGACGAAGACGGAGGGATCACACACATGAAACGAACCGATTATTGCGGCGCGCTGCGCGAGCGTGACGCAGGTAGGCAAGCGACCATATGCGGCTGGGTGCAGACCCGGCGCGACATGGGCGGCGTGCTCTTTCTCGACGTGCGCGACCGCGAGGGCATTTTGCAGGTGGTATTCGACGCGTCGCGCGTCACGCCTTTGGAGTTTGACCTCGCCGCGCGCGTGCGGTGCGAAAGCGTCATCGCGGTGCGCGGCACTGTGGCGCTGCGTGATGAAGAAACGCGCAACCCTGCGCTTGCGACCGGCACCGTGGAGCTACGCGCCGAAGCGTGCGAGCTTTTATCCGAAAGCGCACCGCTTCCCTTTTCGCCAGACGGCGACACCGTACGCGACGATCTGCGCCTCAAACACCGCTACCTCGACCTGCGCCGCCCCGACATGACGCGCAACCTGCGCTTCCGCGCGGCGGTGGCGCGCGCCGTCTCAGACTATCTCGAGCAAGACGGCTTCGTCGCCGTCGAAACCCCCATCCTCACCAAAAGTACGCCCGAGGGCGCGCGCGATTATCTCGTGCCGTCACGCGTGCACCCCGGCACGTTTTATGCGCTCCCCCAATCGCCGCAAATTTTCAAACAGCTCTTGATGGTAGGCGGATTTGATAAATATTATCAAATCGCGCGCTGTTTCCGCGACGAGGATCTGCGTGCCGACCGCCAGCCGGAGTTCACGCAGGTCGATATGGAGCTTTCGTTCGTCGATCAGGAGGATGTGCTCGCCCATCTTGAGCGGCTGTTTTGCAGCGTTTTTGAGCAGACCATGGGCATCACGCTGCCCCGCCCCCTGCCACGCATGACGTGGAACAAGGCGATGCTTCGCTACGGCACCGACAAACCCGACCTGCGCTTTGACCTGCCGATCATCGACCTAACCGACCTTGCCGCCGCGTGCGATTTTTCGCTCTTTTCGCGCACAGCGAAAAGCGGCGGTGCGGTGCGCGCGCTGTGCGTCAAAGGCGGCGCGCTGCGGTTCAGCCGCACCGACATCGAGGATCTGACGCGCGTCTGCGTTTCTCACGGCGCGGGCGGCATGGCATGGATCGGCCTGCGCGCAGACGGCTCGCTCAACACCATTCTGACCAAGTATTTTACCGACTCTCAAATGCGCGAGCTGCTTGCGCGGTGCGGCGCCGAGCCGGGTGACTTTGTGCTGTTCTGCGCCGACAGCGAGCCTGCGGTATGCCGTGTGCTCGGCAACGTGCGCCTGCACCTTGCCGACCTGCTTTCGCTGCGGCGCGAGGGCGATTTTCAGCTTCTGTTCGTCACCGACTTTCCGGCGTTTGAATATTCGCCCGAGGAGGGCCGCTATATGGCGGCGCACCACCCGTTCACCATGCCACATCCCGACGACCTGCCCTATTTGACGACCGACCCGGCGCGCTGCCGCTCGCTCGCTTATGACGCGGTGCTCAACGGCGTGGAGCTCGGCTCGGGCAGCATCCGCATCCACCGCGCCGATATTCAGGCAAGTATGTTTGAGGCGCTCGGCTTTTCCGCCGAGCAGACCGAGCAGCGTTTCGGCTTTCTGCTTGAAGCGTTCCGCTATGGCACGCCGCCGCATGGCGGCTTTGCGTTCGGGCTTGACCGTCTCGTCATGCTTATGCTGGGTGCGTCCTCGCTGCGCGAGGTCATCGCGTTTCCCAAAACGCGCGATGCGTACTGCCCGCTGACGTGCGCGCCCGACACGGTGGACGGCGCGCAGCTTGCCGCGCTGCGGCTTGGGAGTGCGCCCTCTGCCCCCGTTCCGGTGCGCAAGCGCGCGCATACGTTTGACCTTACGGCGCTTTCGGCGCTTTCCAAGCTTTCGCTGCCCGAGGAGGAGCGCGCCGAAACGCAGGCGCAGCTTGCGTCGATGCTCGATTTTGCCGACGCGCTGTCCGCCCTTGATACCGACGGTGTGGAGCCGACGGCGCTCGTCATCCCGCTGGAAAACGTATTGCGCGGCGACCTGCCCGCGCCGTGTACGCCGCGCGATGACCTGCTTGCCGGCGCACCCGCAAAGCGGGACGGTATGTTTTTTGTCCCCCAGACGGTGGGAACGGAGGTGCATGATGCGTAACGATGTGACTTCTCTCACGGCGGCGCAGCTTTCCGCCGCGCTACGTGCCCGCGAGCTGTCTGCCGCAGAAGCGGCGGACGCATATCTTGCCGCCATCGAACAAAGCGACGGCGAAATCGGCGCCTATCTCACCGTGACGGCCGACCGCGCGCGCGCGCAGGCCGCGCACGCCGACGCACTGCTCAAGGCGGGCGAAGCTCCCCCCCCCCTGACGGGCGTGCCTATGGCGCTGAAAGACAATATGTGCACGCGCGACGTGCGTACCACCTGTGCCTCTCGCATACTCGCGGACTATGTACCCACCTATGACGCGCACGTTGCCGCGCGGCTGCAGGCAGCCGCCGCGCCCATGCTCGGCAAGCTCAACATGGATGAGTTTGCGATGGGTTCGACGACCGAGCACTCCGCGTTTCGCATGACGCGCAACCCGCGCAACCTTGCGTATGTTCCGGGTGGCAGCTCGGGCGGCTCTGCCGCCGCCGTCGCGGCGTGCGAGGCCGCGTTTGCGCTCGGCTCGGACACAGGCGGCTCAATCCGCCAGCCGGCCGCGTTTTGCGGCGTGGTCGGCATGAAGCCGACCTACGGCGCGGTGTCGCGCCGGGGACTGGTTGCGTTTGCCTCTTCCCTTGACCAGATCGGCCCGCTGACGCGCGACGTGCGCGACAGCGCCCTCGTGCTCTCTGCCATCGCGGGGCACGACCCGCAGGACGCAACGTCGCTGCCGCGTGACTGGGGCAGCTTTGACGATGCGCTGACCGGCGAGGTACGGGGTATGCGCGTGGCGCTGCCGCGGCAGTATTTTACCGAAGCGCTCGCCCCCGCCGTGCGCGACGGCGTTTTAGCCGCCGCACGCGCGCTGGAGGGCATGGGCGCCCATATCGAGGAAATTTCGCTACCCGTGCTCGACGCGGCGCTGCCCGCCTATTATATCATGTCGAGCGCCGAGGCCTCGTCCAACCTCGCGCGGTTTGACGGCGTGCGCTACGGCACGCGCGCTGCCGAGTATGACAGCCTTGACGAGCTTTACTGCCGTACGCGCAGTGAAGGCTTTGGCGCGGAGGTGCGCCGCCGCATCCTGCTCGGCAGCTTCGTGCTCAGCGCGGGTTATTACGACGCTTATTACCGCAAGGCTTTGCAGGCACGCACGCTGCTGCTGCGCGGCTTTGCCGATGTGTTCTCCCGCTTTGACCTGATTTTGTGCCCTGTCGCGCCGACGGCGGCATGGAAAATAGGCGAAATGGGTGGCGACCCGACCGAGATGTACCTCGGCGACGTATGCACCGTTCCCGTAAATCTTGCGGGTCTGCCCGCGCTTTCGCTACCCTACGGCGTTGACGGTGATGGGCTGCCGATCGCGGTGCAGCTTATCGGCCGCCACTTTGGCGAGCGCGCCATCTACCGCGCCGCCTATGCGCTGGAACAAGACCAAAAGGAGGTGCGCGCATGAGCCTGCACGACTATGAATGTGTCATCGGCCTTGAGGTGCACGCCGAGCTCAAGACCGCGACGAAGATTTTCTGCGGTTGCCCCACAACGTTCGGCGCGCCGCCCAACACGCAGTGCTGCCCGGTGTGCACCGGCATGCCGGGCGCGCTGCCCGTGCTCAACCGCGAGGTCGTACGCCTCGCCGTGCGGGCGGGGCTGGCGCTGGGTTGCACCATCGCGCGTTTTTCGAAGCTCGACCGCAAGAACTATGTTTACCCCGACCTGCCCAAGGCGTATCAAATCTCGCAGTATGACGCGCCGCTGTGCGTCGGCGGACATCTCGACGTGGACACGCCGAACGGCGCGCGCCGCGTGGGCATCACGCGCATCCACATTGAGGAGGACGCGGGCAAACTGGTTCATCTTCCCGGAGAGGGCACGCTGCTCGACTGCAACCGCTGCGGCGTGCCGCTCATCGAAATCGTGTCCGAGCCGGACATCCGCTCGGCGGAGGAAGCCAAAAGCTATGTGCAGTCGCTACGCGCCGTACTGCTCGCCGCGGGCGTATCAGACTGCCGCATGAACGAAGGTTCGCTTCGCTGCGACGTCAACCTCTCGGTGCGCAAAAAAGGTGAAACAGCGCTTGGCACGCGCACCGAGATGAAAAACCTGAACAGCTTTCAGTCGATTTACCGCGCGGTGGAGGTGGAATTTCGCCGCCAGGTCGAGCTGATCGAGGCGGGCGGCACCGTCGAGCAGGAGACGCGCCGCTTCGATGCGGCGACGGGCACGACAAGCGCCATGCGCCGCAAGGAAAACGCAGACGACTACCGCTATTTCCCCGATCCCGATCTGCCGCCCGTCACGCTGACCGAGCGGGAGATTGAGGATATACGCGCCGAGCTGCCCGCGCTGCCCGATGAAAACAAACGTGAGTTCATCGCCCGCTTCGGACTGAGCGAATACGCGGCGGGACTTTTAATCCGCAGTACCTCCGCCGCACAGTTTTTCCGCGAGACCGCGGCAAAAACACGCTATCCCAAGGTGTGCGCCAACCTGCTGATCGGCGGCGTGCTGCCCTCCCTCGGGGAGGAAGACGCCATCGCGCTCGACGGCGCGAAGTTTGCCGCGCTGTGCAACCTTTCGGGCGACGGCCGCTTAAGCAGCACGGCCGCGCAGCGGGTGCTTGCCGCCGTACTCGAGGGCGCTGACCCCGAAGCCTATATGCGCGAGCATGGACTGGAGCAGGTAAGCGACGACGGCGCGCTGCGCGAAACGGCAGAGCAGGTCATCGTGCAAAACGAAAAAATCGTGCGCGACTTACTGGGTGGCAAGCAGGCGGCCTTGCAGGCTCTTGTCGGGCAAGGCATGCGCTTAACGCGCGGCAAAGCAAACCCTGAAAAGCTCGCCGACCTGCTACGCGAGACGCTGGGGCTTTAAACTGTGGCGCATGTTTAGCCCGCCTCTCGCGTAAGCAGTTTTTCGTGATGTAAATAGCAAAACCGGCTGTGCTTCTGCACAGCCGGTTTGCATTTATAAAAGCCTGAGGGCTTAACTTACTTTGCCTTTCCGGCGGCACGCGCGGCGAACAAGCGCCCCGCCCTGTCCATTTTCTTCAACATATCGGCGAAACAAGGGGGATAATCCACGCTTATGCGGCGGTTTAACGGTGGGATTGGGTTTCCCTCCGGAAGTGGTCAGAAAAATCAGTGTTTTCAAAGAGTCTGCTCACACTCCCTTCACTTCATTTACACGCGGATATCCGCGCTTGCATCTTCATCGGGATAGCGTGCAAGCAGCGGCGTGACCGTATGCGCCAAAAACCGCTCGGTCTGCATGGCGGCACAGCCGATAAACGCGCGCGGGTCCATCAGCGCGTTCAGCTCATCCTCCGTTACACCGAAGGCGTCGTCGGCGGCAATGCGGGCGAGCAGGTCATTTTCGCCGCCCTCCAGCTTGATGATGCGCCCCGCTTCTATCGAATGCAGGCGGATACGCTCGTGCAGCTCCTGACGGTCGCCACCGCGCTTAACGGCGTCCATCATGATATTTTCGGTCGCCATAAAGGGCAGCTCGGCGCGCAGGCGCTTTTCGATGACCTTGGGGTAGACGACGAGCCCCTGCGCCACATTGAGGTAAAGGCTTAGAATGGCGTCGCACGCCAAAAACGCTTCGGCAACGGCGATGCGCTTGTTCGCGCTGTCGTCCAGCGTGCGCTCGAACCACTGCGTCGCCGCCGTGATGGCGGGGTTTGCCGCGTCGACGATCAGATAGCGCGCAAGCGACGCGATGCGCTCGCTGCGCATGGGGTTGCGCTTATACGCCATGGCAGACGAGCCGATCTGGTTCTTTTCAAACGGCTCCTCCACCTCTTTGAGGTGGGCGAGCAGACGGATGTCGTTTGAAAACTTGTGCGCGCTCTGCGCGATGGCCGACAGCACGTTCACAACGCGCGCGTCGGTCTTGCGTGAATAGGTCTGCCCCGACACGGGTACGCAGCGGTCAAAGCCCATCTTCTCCGCGATTTTCGCGTCAAGCGCGCAAACCTTTTCAAAATCGCCATCAAACAGCTCTAAAAAGCTGGCCTGGGTGCCCGTCGTGCCCTTGCTGCCGAGCGGCAGAAGAGAATTCATCACAAACTCAAGCTCATCGAGGTCGAGCAGCAGATCGTTAAGCCACAGGCAGGCGCGCTTGCCCACCGTGGTCGGCTGCGCGGGCTGAAAGTGGGTGAAGCCGAGCGTTGGCTGTGCGGCGTGCTCGCCTGCAAACCGCGCAAGCGCGCGGATAACGGCCACGAGCCGCGCACGCACGAGCTTTAAGCCATCGCGCATGATGAGCACATCGGTGTTGTCGCCGACATAGCAGGAGGTTGCGCCGAGGTGGATAATGGGCATTGCCGCGGGGCAGCGCTCGCCAAACGTGTGAACGTGCGCCATCACGTCGTGCCGCAACTTGTTTTCAAGCTCTGCGGCGCGCGCAAAGTCGATATCGTCCAAATGGTCGCGCATCTCGGAAAGCTGCTCTTCGGTAACGGGTAGCCCCAGCTCGCGCTCGCTCTCGGCAAGCCAAAGCCACAGCCTGCGCCATGTGGCAAACTTATGCTGCGGCGAAAACAGAAACTGCATCTCGTCGCTTGCATAGCGCGACGACAGCGGCGATTGATAGCGGTCATATTCTCCCATCGATAGTCCTCCGTTGCTCATTCATGATATGTTATTGTATCACATACGGCGCATTAAGCGCAAGCAAAGACCCGCAACGATGTTGCGGGTCTTTACGAGTGAATGTCAATTATCGCGTGCCTGTCTGCGCTGCTCGCGCATCGCTTCAAAGGTAGGCACGTTGCTTTTCTCGAAGTAAGCGCCGACCAACCCCTCTTGCTCTTTGGCGTAGTACATGCTGACTTCTTTGCGCGCGGCGACGGCGCGCAGGCGGATCTTTCCGTTGCCCAGCTCGTCAATCGCGTAATACTGCATTTTGGTAAACGGCATAAACGAACCGTTGACGAACACGCCATCATCCATCAGGCCCGACTTGATGGGCAAATAGAGCACCGTCGCGACGATAAAGCCGCCTACGACGATGAACTGCTCTGTACCGATGCCCCAGCGCACGATAAAAAATATGCTGAACAGTATGCAGGCGACGGGCATCACGATGTTGCGATACGGCACCTCGCCGGGCAGCTTAACCCTGTCGCGGTGGACAAACAGAAGATTGCATTCCCACAGAATGCACAGTCCGATGATGAGGTAAAAAACAGTAAAGTTCATAAGCTTTCCTCCACTTCGCCCTCTGCCGCTTGGGCGTTATTTTGCAGTTCGTCAAGGGTAAGACCGGAAGCCGGCACACAGTGCTGCATATAGTAATCGGCCTCCGGCATATGCAGAGCCGCCACCGCGTCACGCAGCTGGCGCGCCGCCATGTCAAACTCTGTATTTCCACTTTTTTGCTCCTCAAGGCATTTGACATAGGCGCTGATTTTATCGGCCGCCCTGATATAGCGATAAAATTCCGGCCGCTCGACGTCATACGAAAAGAGCGCGCGATAGCGCGGGCGCAGTTCGTCGGGCAGCATGCCCACAAGTCTCTCTCGCGCGGCGCTTTCAAGCGAATGAAACGCGTCTCGTATCTCTGGGTTGTGATACTTGACCGGTGTGGGCAAATCGCCCGTTAAAATCTCGGACGAATCGTGAAAGAGCGCCGCCGCCGCGATTTCGCCCGGCTCGACCTCGCTGCCGAACATATCGCGTCCGATGGCAGCCAGAGCGTGGGCGATCACCGCTGTATCAAAGCTGTGCTCGGCCAAACTCTCGCGCATGGTATTGCGCATCAGCCCCCAGCGAGTGATGTGCTTCATGCGTCCGACCATGGCAAAAAATCCCCATTGCTTCATGCCGCTTCCCCCTTCGGCTCGTCCAGTCTGCTCAGAATGCGCATGGTGCGCCAGTGCCCCTGCTTATAGCGCGTACCGATGATGATAAGGCCTACCAGCCAGCCGACCGGCATGGTCCACCAGATGGCGTGTTGCGCGAGCGCCGTACCGGCCAGCAGATAGGCCAGCACAAGGCGCACGCCGAACGATACCATGGTTGAAACCGTGCAGATCATTACGTCGCCGGCGCCGCGCAGCACGCCCTGCATGGCGCTTTGAATATAGAAAATCCATACCATGGAACCCATCATGATGAGGTAGGACGCGCCGAGCGAAAGCACAAGGGGCGTCGCCGTCGGCACAAAGGCGCGGATAAACAGACGCGCGCCGACGACGAGGATCGCGCCGCACACGATAGACGTACCCACCATAATCTTCTGCGTGACGCGGAAGCCGCGCTCGATGCGATCCATCTTGTTTGCGCCAATGTTCTGCGCCACAAAGGTGGAAAGTGCCATCTGGATGTTCATGATAGGCATCGTGACGACCTGCTCGATGCGTCCGCCCGCGTTGAAGGCCGACATTGTTTCGATGCCGAAGCTGTTGACAAGCCGCTGCACGGCAATCATACCTGCCGACATAAAGGCCTGCTGCAGCGCCGACGGAACGCCAAGGCGCAACATCTGGCGGAAGAGTGTGCCGTCAAACGCCATATCACGCGGCGCGATGCGCAGCGCGGGCACCTTCAGGTATGCATAAACGGTTACGGCAACCGCCGCGACGCCCGTTGCCAAAAAAGTCGCCCATGCAACACCGGGCACACCGAGCCCAAAGCCCGCGACAAACCAGATGTCGAGCGCGATATTGAGCACGGTGGAAAAAATCAAGAAATAAAGCGGAGTATGGCTGTCGCCCATCGCGCGCATCAGACCGGAATAGGTGTTGAAAATGAACATAAACGGCATGGCGAAAAACATGATGCGTAAATAGGCGAGCGTGTCTGCAAACACAACATCGGGCACGGCGAGCACATAGCGCAGCATCGGCTCTGCGATCAGCAGACCGACGACGAGCGCGATCAGCCCGAACACCACCGTGACCCAGTAAGTCGTTGAAATGGCGCGGCGCAGCTCGTCCGCACGTTTTGCGCCCACCAACTGCGACACAATGATGGAGATGCCTGCGGCAAGCCCTATCATAAATGCGATTAGTAAAAACATAATGGGGAATGCGGTGCCTACGGCGCCGAACGCATCCTGCCCCACATAATGCCCTACCACAACACCATCGGTCATATTATAGACCTGCTGCAGCAGGTTGCCGAGAATCATGGGGATGGCGAACTTGATGATCTGCTTTCCTTCTTTGCCCTGTGTAAGATCGGTCACATGGCCTCCCTCTGCGGCACAGCCGCGGTTTTGTTGTATCCTTTATTGTATCATACCGCGCAATCATTTGTCCAGCAGCGCGAAAGCTCTGCGGCTTTACTACCGTTACCCATCGAGAAGCGCACACATGGGCGCGGGCAGCGGAGATTCGCACACGATAGGCGCGCCGGTCAGGGGATGGCTCAGCGTCAGGCGCGAGGCGTGCAGCGCGTGCCCCGCAAAGTCGGGCAGCTCGGTGCCGTAAAGAAAGTCTCCCGCGACAGGAAAGCCGAGGTGCGCCATGTGCACACGAATTTGGTGCGTTCGCCCCGTTTCAAGCTGCAGACGCGCCAGCGTATAGCCATTTTGCTCGCGTTCGCGCCAAAAATGTGTGACGGCGCGCTCGCCGTCCTCGCGCACGCAGCGCGCCAGCCCGCCCTCCTCACGCCGCGCGATGGGCGCATCGACCGTGCCGCATTCGGGCAGTCCCACACCGCACAGCACGGCATGGTAGGTGCGGCGCATGCCGCCACTCTGCAGCTGCTCGGTC
>MEFT01000007.1 GCA_001725215.1 Clostridium sp. SCN 57-10 | reverse complement strand
GCTGGCGACCTGCTCGCCCACTTGGCTCATTTCCTTGGCGGTGCGGGGTAGGTTGAGGCCCAGGGAGTCCTGGAAGACGTAACGCACGAAGCCGCTGCAGTCCAGGCCGGAATCCGGCGTGTTGCCGCCGCGCGTTTCCATGTCGCAGTCGGCGTAGATTTCAATTACTTTGCCCGCTTCGTCCTTGCGCACGCCGGTGCATTTGACGACATACGCGCCCTTAAGGCGCACCTCGCCGCCGATGGTCAAGCGGTTATACTTGGGCACGGGCACTTCCATAAAGTCGTCGGCCTCGATCCACAGCTCACGCGAGAACGTGACCTCGCGCGTTCCGTCGGCCTCGTTTTCGGGGTTGTTTTCCACCGTAAAGCGCTCGCTTTTCCCCTCGGGATAGTTGCTCAGCACAAGCTTGACGGGGTCAAGCACGCCCATGACGCGGCGTGCCGTCAGGTTCAGATCCTCGCGCAGGCAGTGCTCCAAAAAGCCGTATTCCACCGTGCTGTTCACCTTCGAGACGCCGTTTCGTTCCCGCACAGCGTCGGCATACGCGGATCGTCCCATCCGCTGACGAGACCTTCCTCAACGAGGCGGCGCAGCTTGCGCTTGCTCATGACGGTATAGTTGATGCCGAGACGCGCAAACTCAATCTGACGGGGATGATGCGGCACCGAGACATTCTGAATCACCCAGTCGTAGAGCGGGCGGTGCGCCTCAAACTCAAGCGAGCAGAGCGAGTGGGTGATGCCCTCGATAGCGTCCTGAATCGGATGCGCGAAATCGTACATCGGATAAATGCACCATTTGTCGCCCGTGCGGTGATGATGCGCGTATTTGATGCGGTAGAGCGCCGGGTCGCGCAGGTTAAAGTTTCCGCTCGCAAGGTCGATGCGGGCGCGCAGCGTCATCGCGCCCTCGGGGAACTCGCCGCGGCGCATACGCTCAAACAGGTCAAGGCTTTCCTCGATCGGGCGGTCGCGATAGGGCGAGGTCGCCGGCGTCGTCAGATCGCCGCGGTTCGCCTTGACCTCCTCGGGTGAAAGCTCGCAGACATAGGCAAGCCCCTTACGGATCAGCTCGACGGCGTATTCATAGGTCTTGTCGAAATAATCCGAGCCGTAGCAGAACTGATCCCACTCAAAGCCGAGCCAGTGAATATCGCGCTTGATGGCCTCTACAAACTCCACGTCTTCCTTGGCGGGGTTTGTGTCGTCCATGCGCAGGTTGCACTTTCCGCCGTATTTTTCAGCGGTCGAAAAATCGATCCACAGCGCTTTGCAGTGGCCGATGTGCAGATAGCCGTTGGGCTCGGGCGGAAAGCGGGTCTGCACATGGTCGTAAACGCCCTTTTCAAGGTCTTCTTCGATGAAATCGTGGATAAAGTTACCCGCGATTGCTTTTACTTCATTGTTACTGTCCATCTATTTTCCCATCCTATTCCTGATTTTTAGAGGCACTCGCGCAGGCGCTGCGTGCAGCGCTCCTGCCCGAGCAGCGCCATGATGCTGTGCAGGTCGGGCGTGTTGAGCCGGCCGGTCAGCGCGGAGCGGATAACGGCACTTACATCGCCGACGTGCCCCTTAAACGCTTCCGGCTCCGCCTTATACACCTTGACGTCGGGCGAAAAGCCGAGGGGCGCGCACAGGTCGCGGATTTTGGCAAACCAGGTGTCCTTATCGTCCGCCGTGTTCATCACGCCGAGATAGGCCGACAAAATCGCGCGGCGGTCTTCGGCGGACACGTTGTCTGGCCAGGCACGCTGTCGCTCGCTCAAATCGTCATAAAAATAGGATACATAGCCACGCACGTCGCTCCACTTGGTGATGTCCTTACGCGGCTTGCTGCCGCCGCGGTCTATCGCAAAAATGCCGCGCGCGTAGTCTTCGTCGCGCGCAAGCGCCGTGTGCAGTTCGGGATCAAAGCGTTCTGCCCACGCGGTTGCGCCGCTGCGCACCTGCTCGGCCGTCATCAGTGAAATGACGGAGGCCGACACGCTTTGCAGCTTGACGAGGTCAAACAGGCAGCCCGACTGGCTCATTTTCTTCAGCGAAAACGGGAAATCAAAGCAGCTTGCCGTTTTATTCTGCTTTCTCCAGTCTTCAAAGTTTGAATTGAGCAGCGTCAGCAGATACTCGACCACCGCCTCTTTCGGGTAGCCCTCCTCGACGAAGTAGCTGACCGAAGCCTCCGGATCCTTGCGCTTGCTCAGCTTGCGCTTGCTGCCGCCTTCTTCCTTCATGACGGGCGACACATGCACAAACTTGGGCGCTTTCAGCCCCATCACATAAAAGAGCTGCAAATGAATGTTGGTCGACGGCACCCACTCCTCGCCGCGGATGACATGGGTCGTGCGCATCAGCGTATCGTCGACGGCATGGGCGAAGTGGTAGGTCGGCACGCCGTCCTGCTTGAGCAGCACGATATCGGTAATGTTGTCGTCCATCTCGATGTCGCCGCGGATCACGTCTTTGAACTTCACCCGGGCACCCGGCTTGCCGGGCGAGCGCAGACGCACGACATACGGCAGCCCCGCCTTGATGTTCTGCTCGACCTGCTCAAGCGTCAGCACGCGGCAGCGCGCGTATTCTCCGTGATAGCCGGGCAGCACCTTTTGCGTTTCCTGCGCGGCGCGAATGTCCGAAAGCTCCTGCTCGGTGCAGAAGCACGGATAGGCAAATCCTTTTTCCACGAGATCACGGCAGAAGGCATGATAAATCGCAACGCGCCTGCTCTGCGTATAGGGGCCGTAAGCACCCTTCTCGCTGTCCGGCCCGGTCGCGCCCTCGTCAAACGCGATGCCGAAATCGGCAAGCCCCTGCACGATGCCGGTCACGCCGTCTTCCTGCTCGCGTTTTTTATCGGTATCCTCAATGCGCAGATAACATACGCCGCCGCTTTGATGCGCGCAGCGCTCGTCGACCAGCGACGTGAACACGCCGCCGATATGCAAAAACCCCGTCGGGCTAGGCGCAAAGCGCGTCACCATTGCGCCTTCGGGCAGCGCACGGGGCGGGTATACCTCTGTTAAATACTGCTCCGCCGTTTTTTCGCAGTCGGGAAACAACAGCGCAGCCAGCCGCAGATTGTCATTCATTCCACTCTCACTCCGGTATTCCATATAGATTTCATCATTATATACCAAAAGGCTTTATTTAGCAAGAACCACGGCGTAAATCCTCTCGGTTTATCATTCGCAAATAAATTGTAAACTGAATATTTTGTCTGGATATCTGCGGCATAATATGCTATACTTGATTTTGCATTGGTATTTTTTCGATTTTGTTTGAGCAAAGGTGAATTGACATGAGAAGCAAAAATCATGATTCGCAGCCCTCTCGCGGACGCAGAGTGGCCTCCGCCTCGTCAAAGCAGCCCAAGCCGAAGAAGCGCGCCGGACGACGTGTGCTTCCTTTTGTGCTGCTCGGCCTGCTCGCTCTCCTTGTCGGGCTTGTCATCTATATATCCACTCCGCCCACGATACCGCCGCCGCCCGTTAAGCCGACGAATGTCAGCACGGTCGGCACCACGTCGGTCGCAGACCCCAACGTGTCCTCCCCCGCCGGTGCGAGTTTTGTGCGGCGCGACAAAGTATACACCTTCCTGCTTGTCGGCACAATGGACGACTATAACACGGATACCATCATGCTTGGTACGATCGACTCAGAGAAAGACACGGTCAACGTGCTCTCCATTCCCCGCGACACGATGGTCGATGTACCCGCAAAAATCAAAAAAATCAATAGTGCATACGGCCGCGCCGGCGTGGACGAGCTGTGCCGCGAGGTCGGCGAGGTCACAGGCATTTACCCTGATTTTTACGCTGTGGTCAACGTTGAGAATTTTATTGACATCGTCGATCTGTTTGGCGGCGTAGAATTCGACGTGCCGTATAACATGGTTCACCTCGACAAGGACGCGAAGTATTCGATTAATCTAAAAAAGGGATTGCAGACGCTCAACGGTAAAAAGGCTCTGCAGATGGTGCGTTATCGCGGCACCTCCCAGTCTGACTTCGGCCGCATGGAGCTTCAGCGCAATTTCCTCGTCACCATTGCGAAAAAGGTTGTGCGCGAATTCTCCGTTGCGCAAATCAAGGATATGATTCCTATCGTCAACAAGTCTTTGAAGACGAACATGCCAGTCAAAGACATGATCTGGTTTTATCTTAATGTGATCTCTTCTCTCGATATGGATAAGGATGTGCAGTTCCACGCTATGCCGGGAACGACGACGGGATACTATAACGGACAAAGCTATGTATACCTCGGCGCGACGGAAATGTTGGAGTTGATCAACCAGGTGATTAACCCCTACACGACTGACATCACCGAAAGTGATATTCACATTATTCATCTTGAAAACTGACATATACGCGTCTGGCCGCTCCAAACGGAGCGGTTTTTCGCGTTAATGCTTCTGCGGCTGTCGGCCGCGAAGAACCCGCGCCAAGCGCGGAGAGCCATTTCGGAGGTGGTTTTATGCCCGAGCCCGGCGTTCTTTTGATTGCCGACGGTGACGAGGCAAGCCGCGCAGCACTGCGCGGTCTATTTCACGACAGTTACCCGATCATAGAGGCTTCGTGCGCAAGTGAGGCGCTTGCATATTTGGAAAACGGGCAGCGGTTTTGCGCTGTTGTGCTCGATGCGGAATTGCCCGAGCAAAGCGGATTTGACGTTTTGCAAACGCTGCGCGAGCGGGGTACGCTGGCGCAAACGGCGGTGCTTATGACCACCCGCCTGCGAGAGCATGAAGCCGCCGCGCTGCGCGCCGGTGCGGATGACATCCTAGCCAAGCCGTTTGATCCCGAGCTGGCGCGAGCACGCGTCGATTGCGCCGTCGCCGGCGTGCGTCTGCGCGAGGTGCTTTTACGCAACGCCCAGCTAGAAGCGACACAGTATGACGAGCTGACCGGCCTTCCCTCCAAAGGACGTTTTTTCAGTGACACGCGCGCAATGCTTGACGCACAGGGAAGCGCGCCCTATGTGTTCGTTCGCTTTGACATTGATCGTTTTCAGTTGGTCAATTCCTTTTTCGGCGAAGCGGAGGGTAACCGTTTGCTGCGCTTTATCGCAGACGATCTGCGCCGCGCGCAGACTCATTTCCCGCCGTGCACCATCGGCCGCATCGAGGCCGATATATTCTGCCTTTGCCTGCCGTTTGACCGATCCGCTGTCGAACATTTTTTCATCCGTATTCGCGCGTCACTCGCCGCATACAACCGGCACTATGACATTGTGCCCTCCCTCGGCCTTTACATTATTGAAGACAACGGCATGCCCGTCGAGCAGATGTACAACCGTGCCGCCCTTGCCGCGAAGCACGCCAAAGGACATTATATTGACGTCATGCGTTATTATGACGAAACAATGAGCGCCGCGCTCATTCACGAGCAGACGGTGACCAACGAGATGAACCCCGCGCTTGCCGACGGACAATTTATCATCTATCTGCAGCCCAAGTATCACCTCGGCACCGGAATGCCCGACGGCGGAGAGGCTCTTGTGCGTTGGCAGCACCCCAAGCACGGTCTCGTTTCGCCAGACGAATTTATCCCCATTTTTGAGCGCAACGGCTTTATTCTGCAGCTTGACCATTACGTCTGGCGGCAGGTATGCGCGTTTCTGCGCGCCCGGCTCGACGCGGGTGACGCGGTCCGCCCCATTTCGGTCAACGTCTCGCGCGTCAATCTGTACAACACACAGTTTTGCACGCAGCTGACGGCGCTGGTTGACAGCTATCAGCTGCCTCGCTCGCTGCTGCAGCTTGAGCTGACCGAGACGGCGTATACGGAGAATCCTGCTGTGCTGCGCGATACGCTGAACAGCCTGCGGAACGCGGGCTTTACCATCATCATGGACGATTTCGGAAGCGGCTACTCGTCGCTCACCGTATTAAAGGACGTCAAGGTTGACGCACTCAAGCTCGACATGCGCTTCCTATCCCCTTCGTGTGAAGAAGGCCGCGGCGGCAACATTCTTTCTTCCGTGGTGCGCATGGCAAAGCGCCTTGGAATTCCAACCATTGCCGAAGGTGTGAACTCCGCCGAGCAGGCCGAACTGCTGCGCAGCGTAGGATGTGACTATGCGCAGGGCTACTATTTCGCACATCCCATGCCCATGAAGGACTACGTCGAGCACGTGCGCTCTTTCGGGCGGCTTCCCGCCGTTCCGGCTCCGGAGCCTGCTTTGCTTGACGTTGACGATTTGTGGACGCCCGACGCACTTTTGCGCCTGCTTTCTGGCGGCATTGTCAGCGCGGTATCCATGTATGAGTTTTATGGCGATGACATCGAGCTGCTGCGCGTCAATCCCGGTTTTTGGGAGCTGGTGGGCACAAGCGATCCCGCACCTTTTTTAAACAACTGCATCGACATTGTGCTTGAAGAAGATCGCGCCGCTGTTTTGCAGTGCTTCCGCACAGCGGTAGAGACGGGCGGCGTTTCCGTATGCGATTATCGGCGCCGCCTTGCAAACGGAGAAGTCCGCTGGTTCAATGTCCGCCTCAAGCACTTGCGCAGCGCGGGGGGACGCCACCTCCTGTGCGGCGCGCTCAACGATATTACGCGCCATAAATCCGCCGAGCTTGCCGCCGTCGCGCGTATTGAATCACAGCGGAGTTATTTTGAACAGCTGCTGCGCAACGTGCCGTGCGGCATCGTGCAGTGCGCCGTTGATTCATCCGGCATGAGAATTCTCACTGCCAACGTCGCTGCCATGCGTATGTTTGGTTTTTCGCAGGATGAGTTTAACGCCGAAGCGCGTTTTTATGATCGTTATCTGCACCCTGAGCATTTCGAGATGCTCACCCTCGAGCTGCAAAAGCTGCTCACCGGTCCCACGGGCACCACCGTCATATTCGATTACCCCATGCTTTCCACAAATGGAAGCACCGTCTGGGTTCATAACGTCTCACAGCTTGCGCATTTGGAAACCGGGGAGCCCGTGTTTCAATGTGTGCTGACCGACATCACCGAGCAAAAGCGGATCGAGCAGCATTATGCCGCCGCCTCCCAGCGCGACCAGCTTACCGGCCTATATAACCGCCGCGGGTTTGAAATGCAGGTTTCAGCCCGCCTTGCCGAAGACCCGCACAGCGTTTCTGCTTTCCTGCTGCTTGATCTGGATGATTTTAAAAGCGCCAACGATACCTTTGGCCATCTGTTCGGCGACGAGGTATTGGCTCAGGCGGGACGCATCCTGCTGTCTATGCTGCGCAAGAATGACATCATTGCCCGCTTTGGCGGCGACGAATTCGCCGTCTTTCTGCCCGGTTGCTGTGACTGCTCGATCGCGCAGAAGCGCGCAAGCGAAATCTGCACCGCGTTTTCCGACTATACCGCAAACGGCGGGGATTTTTCGCTTACCTGCTCAGTCGGCGTCGCACTCGCCCCCTTTCACGGTCTGACCTTTCGCCAGCTTTACCATAACGCCGATCACGCGCTCTATCGCGCAAAATGCGCCGGTAAAAACCAATACAGCCTGTGCGCGGCCGACCATGCGGTTGCCGGCCAGTAATATCAATTTCCCTTTGCCGCCGCTTCTGCGGCGGCTATTTCGCTCGTTCGCCGATTTTTAAAAAATGGTGGGCTATAGTGTTCTTTTGCCGCACATGTCACACAAAAGGCAAAATGCGTTAAGTCCCTGGGGCTTTTTCGATAAGCCAAGCTCCCCGTTCCGCAAAGGAACGGGGAGCTTGGCTTTGCTTATTGGTCGCCGGGCTAAAGGCGAATGGTTTTCGTTGCAACGGCGCGGGCAAACGCCTCGTCATGCTCGACGAACACCATCGTCGGCGCATAGTCGCGCAACAGGTCTTCGATCTGCATACGCGAGAATACATCGATATAGTTGAGCGGCTCATCCCACAGATATACGTGCGCCCGCTCGCAAAGACTGCGCGCCAGCAGCACTTTCTTGCGCTGTCCCTCACTGTAATCACGCATATCCTTTTCAAACATGAGGCGCGCAAAATCAAGCTTGCGCAGAATGGAAAGAAACAGCGTTTCATCCACGGCGCACGCCTCGGCATAGTCGCGCAGCGTGCCGCGCAGATGCGCCGTACTCTGCGGCATATACGAAACGGTAAGCCCAGCGGCGCGCCACAACTCACCCGTATAGTCCCCCTGCTCACCGGCGAACAGGCGCAGCACACTCGACTTGCCGCTGCCGTTTCCGCCCGCAAGGCGCAGGCGGTCCCCGCGCCGCACGGCAAAGCTCTGCGGTTCGCACACGGAGCGTCCGCCATAGCAGGGCGACAGCGCATTTACCTCAAATAAGCGGTCGGAATGAAACGCAACGGGCCACAGCTTGAGCGGTTCGGCTGTTTCGATATCGTGCAGCAGCTCGCCTTTTCGCTCGGCTGCTTCGTTGCGCCGGCGTTCAATATTTTTTGACCGCTTCATCATTTTCGCGGCTTTATGCCCCACAAAGCCGCTGTCCGCCGCGCTTTTTTTGGTGCTCTCCGTTTTATCAGACCATGTGGCAGCACGACGCGCCGCGTCGGTCAAGCGGCGCATTTCGCCGCGCAGTCGCTCGTTTTCCGCTTGCTCGCGCGCGTCTTGCTCCATACGATTTTCATTCCAAGATGAAAAATTGCCGTTTTGCAGCTCAAACCCCGTTTTGTTGATGGCAAGCACATGGTCGACGCACGCATCGAGAAAATCGCGATCGTGCGATACGAGTAGAAAGCCGCTTTTGCTTTTGAGATACCGCGCCACGAGCGCGCGCCCCTCGGCGTCAAGGTGGTTGGTCGGCTCGTCGAGCAGCGGAAATGAGTTGTCGCGTACGAAAAATGCCGCAAGCTGCACCTTGGTGCGCTCACCATGACTTAATGTTTCGTACGGCCGCTCGAGCGCCTCCTCGGGCACACCGAGCAGCGAAAGCTCGCGCGCGAGTCGCCACGGCTCGGTATGGCCTGCGATTTCCTGCGCCACCTCGCGCGCCGCGCGCGACATATCGATCACCGCATAGGGAAAATACTCGAACGATACGCTTGCCGAAATGGCTCCGTGTGCGTCAAGCGCGCCGCAAAGCAGCCGCAGCAGCGTGGTTTTGCCCCGTCCGTTGCGCCCGATCAGCCCGAGATTCCACGCCGTGTCGAGCTGTACCGACGCTTTGTCGAATACATTGTCATAGCTGCCATCATAGGCAAAGGTGAGCTCCGAAATTTTAATTTGTGACATAAATTGCCTCCTGTGCATTAAAAAGCTGCGGGAAAGCACACTTCCCCGCAGCAAACACACAAACGGCAGCCCGTAGCGGGCTGTCACCGGATGGAAGCGGGTACGTCACTTTCTCGCGCGGGCACAGCAAAGCTGCGGCCAATGCCGCCAAAGCCTGTCTGTGCAATCCGTTATCGAGAAATATGACGCATCCTTCCACCTCTTTCATTTCGCTTTTATTATCATAGCGCGGCGCGGCGCCGCTGTCAACCCCGCCCCTTAAGTAGGAAGTGCCCCGCGCGCAGCGCGGTCTGCTTTCCGTTCCTCAGGGCAAGCGCGCCGTTCATCACGACATGCTCAATGCCCTCGTTGGGCGCAAACGGGTCAAGATAGGTCGCGCGGTCGGTGATGCGCTCGGGGTCGAACACCGTGAGATCGGCGACAAAGCCCTCTTTCACATAACCGCGGTCGTTCAGACCGATCGTGTCGGCCGAAAGGCCGGTGATACGGCGTACAGCTGTCGCAAGGCCGCACAGGTTGCGCTCGCGCGCAAGGCGCAGAAAGCGCGGGAATGTGGCAAAGTTGCGCGGGTGCGGCTTGCCGTTGTTGAGCTCGGGGCGAACAGAAAACGAGCGTCCGTCGCTGCCGATGCAGAAATCGTTCTGCGAAAGCAGGTAGTCGACGTCGGACTCGCTCATGAGGAAGGAGACGCACGACGCGTCGGCGTTTGACCGCTCGGCGATCATGACGACGGCCTCCGCCGCCGAAACACCCCATGCAAGCGCCAACTCACGCGCCGTTTTACCGTCGCACTCGGGCGCAAGGCCATAGGTCGACACCACGATCAGGTTGTCGCCGTCCTCAAGCGTGGCAAACTCCTTGGAGATGTCTTCAATCAGCCGCGCGCGCTCCGGACCCGCCGCGCGCTCAAGCGCACGCTTTTTGCCGCCCTGAATCGCCCAGTGGGGGAACGAGTTTGTAATGTCAGACGCCGCCGCCGTGTACGGATAAAGATCGACCGTCAGGTTCACGCCCGCCGCCTGCGCAGCGCGAACATAGCCGGCAAACTCGGGTGCGCGTCCCCAGCACGCCTTTTCCGCCGCCTTGAAGTGAGCGATATGCACATGCACGCCGCTCGCGCGGTAAATGGCCGAAAGCTCGTCGATCGACCGTGCGGTGTGCTCGCTCTGGTTGCGCATGTGCGCCGTGATGATGCCGCCGTAGGGTGCGACCTCACAGCCAAGGGCGCACAGCTCTTCCGTCGTGCTCGACACACCGGGCGTATAGCCGAGGCCGAGTGACATACCCCACGCGCCGTCGCGCATATCGCGTGCAAGCAGCGCGCGCATCTGCTTAAGCTCATCTTCGGTTGCCGGGCGATCCTCCCACCCCATCACGCCGCAGCGCAGCGTGCCGTGTCCGACGAGGGGCAGCAGGTTGGTGCCCATGCGCTTGCCCGCACGCGTTACGTTTTCGATGTACTCCGCCATCGAACAGCCCGCATAAGGCTGCACATGGCTTGCAAACAGCTCAGCGAAACGGCCGCGCCCCGTGTCGGGGCAGGGGTAATTCGAAAAGCCGCACTGCCCCATCAGTTCGGTCGTTACACCTTGATACATGCGGCTTTCACACCGCTCGTCGTTCAGGAACTCGTCGTCCGAGTGTGAATGAATATCGATGAAGCCGGGGGCGACGACAAGACCCGTCGCGTCAATCACCTCGCGCGCACGCCCTGCGTCGATATGCGGCGCAACCGCCGCGATCATGCCGTTTTCCACGGCCACATCGGCGCGGTAGGGTTTTTGCCCTGTGCCGTCGACTACCGTTCCGCCCTGAATGAGCAAATCATACATGCCCGTTTTCCTCCTCATTTCCCACGTATTGAAAGCGCGGGAACATCACGCCGTCGCGTGTCACCGTTTCGTTCCACATGGCGGCGGGGCGCACCCAAACGCCCCCCTCACCGTATAGCGCGCGGTAGACCACCATGTCTTCCTCCGTTTCGGAGTGGCGCGCCGTAAAAAGCACCTCGTATTCGCCGCCCTTGAAATGCCGCCATCGGCCCGGCTTAATGTTCGCCATCATGCGTTCTCCCGCAGCGCGCGCACCACGGCGTCGCCGACCTGCGCCGTCGTCGCCGTGCCGCCCAAGTCCGGTGTCAGACAGTCGGCTCGTTCGAGCACACGCTCAACGGCGCGCAGCAGCCGCGCACCCCAGACCGGCTCGCCGAAAAAGTCGAGCATCTGGCTTGCCGCCCACACCGAGGCAAGCGGATTGGCCACGCCCTTGCCCGCAAGATCGGGCGCGGAGCCGTGAATGGGCTCAAACATGGAGGGATAGCGTCGCTCCGGGTTTAAGTTCGCCCCCGCGGCAAGCCCCATGCCGCCCGAAATGGCGGCGCCGAGGTCGGTTAAAATGTCACCGAACAGGTTCGAGGTGACGACCACCTCAAAGCGCTTCGGCTCGCGCACGAAAAACATGGCTGCGGCGTCTACCAGACAGGCGCGCGTCTGCACATCGGGATAGTCGCGCGCGACCTCGCGGAACATTTCGTCCCAAAACACCATGGAATAGTTGAGCGCGTTGCCCTTGCTGACGCTCGTAAGGCTTTTCCCCTCGCGCCGCGCCAGCTCGAACGCGTATCGCATGACGCGCTCGCACCCGACGCGCGAAAACACCGCGTTCTGCACAACGACCTCGTACGGCGCGCCGCGATAGAGCCACGAGCCGGCGCCCGCGTATTCGCCCTCACTGTTTTCGCGCACGACGATCATATCGATCTCCTCACGCGCCACGCCGGAAAGAGGGCACGGCGCGCCGCGCAGCAGCTTGACGGGCCGCAGGTTGATATACTGATCAAAGCCCTTGCGAATTCGCAGCAGCAGATCCCACAGCGAAATATGGTCTGCCACGTCCGGCCTGCCGACCGCGCCGAGGTAGATGGCATCAAACGCCGCCAGCGTGTCCATGCCGTCTTCGGGCATCATGCGTCCCGTTTCGCAATAATAATCGCAGCCCCACGGAAAATAAGTGAACGCAAAGCGCAGGCCGCTCTGGCGCGCGACCTCCTCAAGCGCCTTAACCCCCTCGGCGATCACCTCTGGGCCGACGCCGTCACCCGCAATGACGGCGATTTTTTTCACCGTCCCGCTCATTTGCACAAATCAAGGATGACCTGCGTGAACATTTTCGCGCTGGCAATCAGCTCGTCCACCACGGCAAACTCGTCGGGCCCGTGCATACGGTTTTCCGTGCCGGGGAACGAGCAGCCGAACACCACGCCGCCTTCGACATCGTGCAGATACGAACCGCCGCCGATAGCAACGCAGCCGCCCGCAAGCCCCGTGTAGTCTTCGTATACGCGGTTGAGCGTCTGCACAAGCGGCGTGTCTGCCGGCGTATAGTGCCCGGCGCGCAGACCGCTGCCGCGCACGGCAAAGCCTGCGTCTGCAAGCGCGCGCTCGGCCACGTCCTGTACATTTTCTTTGGTACCGCAAATGGAAACGCGGCTGTCAAACTGCGCTCTGACGCCCTTTTCGTCCATGTCGAGCACGCTGAACACAAGCGTCAGCGGGCCGGACACCTCGTCGCTCATCGCGACGCCGATGGCCGCGCCGTAATGGTCGCCGTGCGGGAACAGGCGCACAAGGCTGTGCAGCGCGTCACGCGACGGATGAGGCGCGAGCGGCAGCGCGGCAAGCAACGCGCACAGCGCCGTCTGCGCGTTTGCTCCCTTGTCGGGTTTCGAGGCGTGCGCGCCGACGCCTGTCGCGTCGATGCGTATATAGCCACCCTCGGTCGATACGGCGAACGTAACGCCTGCCTGCGGGTGCGCGTCACACGCGCCGCGTACTTCAGACTCCGCCATGCCCTCGACAAGTGCATACGCGTCACGCGGCATGATGTTATGCGTTGCGCCGCCGACGGCGCGCACAACGCGCGGCAGGTCGGCGCACACGTCCCACGAAGCAACAAACTCCGGCCAATATTGACCTTTTTCCACATTGAGCACAGGGTAAAACGCGTCGGGCGAAAAGCTCATGGGAGGGGGTGCCTCGAGCGGGAAGTAATATTTGAGGTCGTCCGACCCCGTCTCCTCCGCCGTGCCGAGCACGAGGCGCGCGCCGTGTTCAAATGCGCCGCCAAGGTCACGCGCCGCTTTGAGCGCGTAGAGCGAAACGACGGCGGGGCCCTTGTTGTCCGCCGTGCCACGTCCGAAGATGCAGCCGTCCTGCTGCGTCAGCTCATAAGGCGGGCGCGTCCAGCCGCGTCCCTCCTCCACCACATCGAGGTGGGCGAACAGGCCGAGCTGTGCGGGCTTTTCGTTCAGCTCGACGGAAATAACCTGATTGCCGAAGTTTTTCACCGCAAAGCCCATCTCACGCGCCATATCGGCCGCCTCAAGCAGCACGTCGCGGCACGCCGCGCCGTAGGGTGCGTCGGGCAGCGGCGCCTCGCGCACACTGCGAAACGGAATGAGCCGCGCGATCTGCCTCACAATTTCCTCTCTCCGCGCCTCAAAATAAGCTTCGATTTCCTGACGATACATAAGCATCCTCCTGCTTTTTTTGATTTCTTATGCTGTCTCCATTCTACCACACGTACACTATCGTCACAACAAAAAACGAGTGATTTTCACGGCTCATTTTGCATGCTTTGCCGTTGCCATGCACGGCATTCTGTGCTATTGTAAAGGCAACCAGACAGGAAAAGGAGCGATTGGCTTGGACAAGAAAAAATATCTTACCGTCATTGCCGACATTTCGAACGCACCCGGAGCATCCGGCTTTGAAGACGAGGTGGTAAACGCCGCGCGCCGCCACGCCGTAGGGCTTGGCGACATGACGGAAGACGCAATGCGCAACCTCTATATCCGCCGCGCGGGCAACACGGGCTCTCGCCCCGTCGTCATGCTTGACGCGCATAGCGACGAGGTCAGCTTCATGGTTCATTCCATCAAGCCGAACGGCACGCTGCGCTTCATGGAGCTGGGCGGCTGGGTGCCGTGCAACGTTCCTGCGCACCGTGTAAAGGTGCGCAACGCGGACGGCATATACATTGACGGCGTCATCGCCAGCAAGCCGCCCCATTTTATGAGCGCCGCCGAAAAAGCCGCGCCGCCCGACGTGTCGCAGATGGTAATCGACATCGGCGCGACGAGCGCGCAAGATGCCATTGAGAACTTCCGCATCCGCATCGGCGAGCCCATCGTGCCCGATGTGACGCTGACCTATGACGAAGCGCACGATCTGCTCATCGGCAAGGCGTTTGACTGCCGCATGGGCTGCGCCGCCGTCATCGGCACGCTCGACGAGCTGCAAAACGAAACGCTTGCCGTCGATGTCGTCGGCGCGCTGTCGACGCAGGAGGAGGTCGGCACGCGCGGCGCGACCGTAACGGCGCAGACCGTTGCGCCCGACATCGCGATCGTGTTTGAGGGCTGCCCCGCAGACGACACGTTTGGCGAGGAGTACGCCATGCAGACGCGCATCAAAAAAGGCCCGTATCTGCGCCACATCGACGCGCGCATGATCACAAACCCGCGCTTCCAGCGCTATGCACTTGCGCTCGGCGAAAAACTCGGCATTCCCGTGCAAGACGGCGTGCGTACCGGCGGCTCGACCGATGGCGCGCCCATTCATCTCTCTAACCGCTATGTGCCGACCATCGTCGTCGGCATCCCCGTACGCTATATCCATACGCACTACGGCATCGCCACTTATTACGACTTTGAGAACGCGGTTAAGCTCGCGGCTGAGGTAATCAAAACCCTCAACGCAGATGTAATCGCAGGATTTTAAAAAAAGCAGGGCGGGATTTAGGCAAATCCCGCCCTGCTTTTTTAATCAATTTTTTCTGGGTCGCGCAGCAGCGCGGAGAAATAGTCCTCTTTGTCCGCAAGCGCAAGCTGCTCGATCAGCTCAGCCGCCTGCTGCGGCGACAGTGCTTTGCTGCCGTACCGCGTGACGCCGCCGTTATCTTCGTTCATCGGGTTACTTAAGTCAAACTCCATGATCTGTACATGGAAATCGCCGCCGGTGTAATAGTACATGTCGTAAAGCTCAGCGCTGTCCTTCCGCGGCGTGTAATAGACATGCTCAACCGCCGTTCCGTCTTCCCACACGAGCGGCACGCAACCGGCAGAAACCCTCGACCATCGCTCCGCATTGCTTCGCACGACGAAAAGATAAACCAATCTGCCTGTTTTGTCTTCATAGACAAAATCATAAGTGTCAAGCGCGCCGGGCGCAAGGCGCACGACCTCGTTGAGCGGCATGGGTGAAATCTCCGTGCTGCCGCGCGCCGGCCCAGCCACAGTTTGCACGTCGCTCACCGAAAACGGCGAATTGGTCTCCATGTCAACGCCGATTACCTCGCGCAGCGTGAACGGACCCAACTCATCGCGTGCCTCAACCCACGGATAAAAAACCTTCAGTTCGGCCGCCGTGTGCACCGGTCGATTGCCCGATAGGGAAATATAATAGCCGTCAAGCTCATAGCTATAATGCTCATCAAAATCAAGCCCCAGCTCTTCTACCAGCTGCGCGCGCTGCGCTCGTTCCTTGTCGGTGACGGCGCGCTCTGCATCGTTTACCCCATCCGCGTGCTCGCTCTTCCCATAAGCATTGTCGCCGCCGCTGCGCACAAAGCCCGCCAAAAAGGCGGATAGCCTCTCAAGCTCCGCAACGTCAAGCGCCACCGGGCGGTCGTCCGTCGTATGATAAACAGCAAGAAAAGACGGCTGGTCGAGCGCTACCACCGGTATCCGCGCGCCATCGAAGGAGATCCAATCGCTGGCTCCCGCCGCATCGGGAAGCACGGCATACCCTGCCGAGGTAAGCGCCGCCGCAAAGGCCTGCGCAAGCGGCGTTTGTTCATCGGTAGTATAGCGATATGCGCCGCCTTGCAGCAGCCCGACACAGTCGATATTCACATAATAGCTCGCCTCATATTGCGCGGTAATATCCTGCGCCACGGCGGCGCTGCCGCGCAAATCGTCTTCCTCCCCGTTAAACGCACAAATCACAATGTCAATCGCGGGTGTTCCCCCTTCGCACAGACGCTGCGCCGCGCCGAGCATCATGGCAACCCCCGAAGCGTTGTCAACCGCACCCGCCGAATAGATGTCTCCGTTTGCGCCCGCCGCGTCAAAATGCGCGCCAATGATGGCGGCGCGTGTGCTGTCTTCGCCTTTGATCACGCCGATATAGTTATTCTGAGTAGACGGCACGCGCACGTCGCGGCACGAAAACGAAAACGCGTCAAGCCCCGCACTCGTCAGCTCGTCCATTACGCCTTGCTCAATACTAATGCGGTTATTTGCCTTTTCGCTTGTGTTGAACATCTCCACAGAGCCGGCTTTGACTCGATTGACGAGATATGCCGGCAGCGCTGCTTGTGTTTCGCCAATCGCCACACCGATGTAAATCGACTCGGCCGATGGCTCCCTCCGCAAGTGAAAATGAAAACTCGCTGCCGAAGACAAGCGCACGGCTGCTTCCGTCGGCAAAATGCGCCGTAAGCTGCGGCTCGGCTTGCTCAACATTGACAATATCCTGCTCATATGGCACGGCAACGCTGCTGCCAAGCAGCGGTGCCAGCCCTAAATCGGCAAAAACGGAAGCTATGTACTCACCCGCCGCAAGATTTTCCGCCGAGCCGACAAGCCGTCCGCGCATTTCTGGCGTGCACAGCGTATCAATTACCTCCTGCTCAAGGCTGATTTCAGCTTGCGGCGCGGCCGTATCGGGCGGCACATCCGCGCCGTCGCGCACGCAGCCGGAAAAGAGAATAAGCGCTATAGCCAATGCCATAAGAATTACGCGCTTTTCTTTCATAAACTTCCTCCCCCCATGCTATTAATAGTAAAAAAGATTTTATTTCCCATTTTTATTATTTTTGTCCAAAATTATCATAATAAATATTAACTGTCAACATTTTCATATCCTATTAAGTAACCGAAGCTCGGCGCATATAATCGGCGCAAAATTAAAGCCCGCCTTGCAAGGCGGGCTTTTTGCACTTTACTTCAGCAGCTGCTTGACGACTTCATACGTCATATTGGGCACGTTGTCAAACGTGTAGCGCATATTGACACGCTCGGTCAGTTTATGCCCGTCCTTGCCCTGTGTGCCGATGTTGACGACGGGAACATTGATCTGCATGATCTGGTCGATGGGGTAATGATGCTTCGTCTTATTTGCCGGCATATTGTTGAGCAGCGATTCGATGGACGCCATGTCGTCGCTGATCGCCATAAAGCTTGAGTCGGCGATATACGGATAGAACATCTTGATGTTGATGGGGTTTTTGCAGTCGGGCTGCACGGTGTGCACGGCGTGCTCAAGCGCCGATTTGAGCGCCGCTTCCTTCTCGTTTTTACCCGTGACTTCAATACGCGCCGAGAACACCGAGCCGAAGAAAATGACGACGGCGGGCGACTTGTCCTTTAAGAAGGTCCACGCCTCCTCGATGACCTTTACGCTGAACACGCGCATATCAAGCTCGGGCTCGGCCTGGTTCAGGTTTGCGGCAAAGCGCGCGATGTGCGCCGTAAACAACTCGCCGTGTTCGGCGGCCAGCTCGGCGTAAAGCTCTTCCCAAGTATAAACACGCGTTTTCCACGGCAGCGGCGTGTAGTCTACGCCCAGCTTGGCACAGTATTTTTGATATTCCGTGTTGAGATAGCCCACCACGTTGTCAAAGGAGCGCACGGCAACCTCCTTCGTCTTTTGCATGACGTCGATGGGCGACATGCTGTAAGTGAAGAAGTTGAAATACGAATAGGCGGCAAGCGCCGTCTGCACCGTATAGCCGTCTTTGAAATCGCTCTGCTTGAGCGAGATGGGCGGCACGGTCACCTCGCCGTGTGCTTCGTCGCACAGCTCGGTGTTCAGCGAAAAGTTGCGCGTGATTTCAGCAAGAAGCAGGTTGGGGTCAAGTCCGCCGAACGACTGCCCGACGTGCGTTTCCTTGCCCACGGCATAGAACGAGGGCAGCAGCTTGCCGATGCTGCCGAGGTATACATACCGGTTGGGGTCACCGGGGTAGTAATCGGTCGTATAGTCGGCGTTGATGCAGGCGATATACTCAAAGCCTTCGCGCTTTTTCAGCTCCTCCAGCTCGTAAAGCGCCGAAATGATGCCATGCGAGTTATCCTCCTCGTCGCACTCCGCGATGGCGATGAGGTTGCCGCACAGCTCTTCGGGGTGCTCGGAGAAATATTTGATGAGAAACATATGCCCCGCAACGCCCGACTTCATGTCAAGCGTGCCTCTGCCGAACATATACTCGCCGCTGTCGATATCGCGCAGCACCTCTTCGCTGACGTGCATCTTCTCTTTGAGAATGGCGGGCAGCTCGTCCGTACGGAACGCGTACTCTTTATATTTCATATAGTCGTCGACGCCCACCGTGTCGATGTGGCCAATGAGGATGACCGTTTTGTTTGAATTGCCCTTCGTGCCTTTGACATAGGCATAGGTCGAATGGCGCACCACCGAATCGTCTACAGTTTGAAACATCTTAAACTGCGTGGGATTTTTCTGAAAATAGGGAAGGTTTCCATAGTAGGAATCAATCGCCCTGGCGCAGTTGGTTTCTCCACCCGGTGCGCGAACGATGCTGGGAATCGCGACGAGCTTGCGCGTCAGCTCCTTTACCTCTTCGTAAGATTGCACAGACATATTTTCCACTCCTTGCGTATCATTTCTTTCCCAAGCGATTTGCGACAGCGTTCTGTCTACGGTGCCATTATTCCACTTCCGTATGCTTATGTCAAGTGCGCGCCTCCTCTTCCCGCAAGGCTGCCGGGCACATTATGGCGCGACGTTGCCATTTCCCTCCGCCTGTGCTACACTAAACAAGCGCAAAGGAGATGATTGCTTGGACTGTCTGCATACATGGCTTGACGGCGAGGTATTCTGCCGCGACGTCGAGTTTTCATTCTACGACTGTAAGGCGAACGAGCGGGCCAAGCTCGCCGCACTGCTGCATGATCTGGCCGATACAGCCGGGCGCGACTATGAAGCGCGGGGACTGCCCCGCCCGGTTTTGTTTGCAAACGGCTGTGCTTTTCTGCTCTCCCGCCTTTCGATGCGCGTGCACCGCACGCCGCTGCCCTATGACGTGCTGACCATACGAACCTGGGAGCACGGCATCGCGGGCGCGTTTACGCGGCGCGAGTATGCACTGTATGACCGAGCAGGCGCTTTGTGCGTATCGGCCGCGAGCGCGTGGCTCATCATCGACCCCGAAACGCGCAGGCTGCGCCGCCCCCCGTCGTTTACGCTGCGCGCTTTTGCCGACGAAGGACCCGCGCCCGACTGCCCGCCGTGCGCTAAAATCGCCGCGCCGGCACAGACGCCTGCGCCGCTCGGCACGCGTGAGATCCGCTTTTCTGATCTCGACGGCAACGGGCATCTTTACAGCGCGCAGTACGCATCGATCGCCGTCGACTGCCTGCCGGAGGCATACCAGCTACGCGACGTGCGCGATTTTTCGATTAACTACCTGAAGGAAACGCTGCGCGGCGAAGTTCTCACGCTGCGCGGCGTGATCGAGCAGGACAGCGCGTATATCGAAGGCGTCTGCGCAGACGAGCCACGCTTCTGCTGCACGATGACATTCGCATAGTAAGCAAAAAACCGCACAGCGTTTGCTGCGCGGTTTTGTTCATACTTGGCTATTCGTTGCAATCACAAGCCACTTCCCATTCGCCCATACCCCTCAAATAACGCAGGTTCAAAATCGCACCGTTGGCCTTCCACCAGTTTTTGCTGACTGCCCATGCGTCGGGGTAAGCATCCCAGCTCCAGGGGATGCTCCAGGTGCCGTCTTCCAGCTGCGTTTTGGTGATAAACTCACATTCATACACCGCGATTTCCGCGTTGCGGGGGTAAAAAATGCTGTCGCGCGTCATAAAGAGCTGCGACGGTTTGCAGATATACGAATCCTCCCACGCGGCGGTGTCGTGCGTGATGCATGCGCCGACAAGCGTACGCAGCCGTTCTTTCATCGCCGCAAGCGGCAGCGCGTGGGCGCCCGCCTGCTCGGCATATTCCGTCAAGCGGATGTAGCACGCAAGCGTGTGCATATCGCTTTCGCGTGTGCCGTGCAGCAGCCGCTCGGCCGCCTGCTGTGCCACACGCAGGCCTAGGGCGTTCGCTTCGCTTCCCCGCTCGGCAAAGCGCAGCAGAAAGCCCGCGAGGCACGCCGTCGGGTTGTCGTCTCCGTTCCATGTGCTGTCGCCCTCGGCGTGCCACCACTGCGCGTGGGGATAATCGTTGTTGCTCGTGACGGAGGTATACCAAAATTGACCGTCAAAGTCCCTGCCGCTTGCCAGATAGCACAAAATGCCAGCGATCATCGGGTGAGCCGCGTCGGCAAAGCCGATCTCGCGCAAAATCTCCGTTGCCGTCCATGTTTGGATGGGCGACGAATGAGGGTTCCACGCATCTGGCTCAAGCGCGTGGCCGAAGCCGCCGTCCGCGTTTTGATAGGCGGCAAGCGCGCGCAGTACTTCCTCCTGCGTTCCCTGCTCAAAGTGATAGCGCCATCGCGCCAAATCAAGCGGGCGCGCATTGCGATACATCCAGCCGCGCAGCGTTTTAAATCGCACCTTATTCATACGCCTATTCCTTCCATTTATCGTCAAAGTAGGAAATATAGTCAACGTGAAGTGCGCTGCCGGGAAACAGGTGCGCGTACAGGTCAAGGAAATAATCGTCCGTCATGCTCGCAAGGTAATCGACGACGATATCGTCCGGCGTCTCCTCCAGATAAGGGCGCGCCGCCCCATAAAAAAGACGGTTGCGCTCGACGAAATCGACGTGGTGGCGGAAGATCACAGCGTTTCGGTCGCCCGCCAGCAGATCGGTGCGCAGACGCGTGTAAAGCTGCTTAAACATCGGGCGGATCACCTCGTCATACTGCCGCACGATGGCTTCCTGCTGATAGATCAGCTTGTAATTTTCACGCTTTGCCGTCGTCAACGCGGCAAACGTGTCCTCATCCATACCAATATAACCGCGCCCATAGCTGTTTTCCAGAATGCTCACTGTCATATTATTAATGATTTCGGCGTTCTCTGTGCCGAGCGCGCCGCCGCTGAACTGCGTGTCGTCATACGGCAGGTGAGCACGCTGCGCATCCTGCCGGTCTTTGCCGAGGTATGCGATGATATCGCATATACGCACAACACAGCCCTCAAGCGTCATCGGCGTCAGTTCCGCCGACGCGTGCTCCGACGCGCCGCATTGCGCGAGCTGTGCGTCGAGCACGTCAAACCCGTGCGTGGCTGCCGGGCGGTATTCGCGGCATTCGATTTCGCCGTTGTGGCACAGGATGCCGTCAAGCGTCTGTATGGCAAGGTTGCGTGCAAATATGGTATCAAGCACGCGCACGCTGTGCGCGTTATGTGAAAAGACGCGCCCGGTGTGCGCGTATAGAAGCTCGCTTAAGCAGCGCTCACCCGCATGGCCGAACGGCGTATGACCCATGTCGTGCCCGAGGGCGATGGCCTCGATGAGGTCGAGGTTGAGTCCGAGCACCGCCCCGATGGTGCGGGCCGTGCGCGACACAAGCTGCACATGCAAAGCGCGCCGCGTGATGTCGTCGTTACGGTAAAACGAAAACACCTGCGTTTTATCGGCATAGCGGTTGTAATAGGGGCTGTGCAGAATCGCCTCGACGTCACGCGCGAATGCGGTGCGCCACGGCTGCGGGCGGGAGCGTGTCTCATCGCGGCGCAGCGCCTGCGCGTCGTCGGTGCGGTACGGATTTTCCGCGTGTCGTGCGCGATCGCTTTGCAGGCGGGCGCAAAGCTCGTCGGAAAGCCGGCGGTATTGAAGCGGCATCGTGTTCTCCTTTTCCGTTTTTTACTATGATAACAAAATCGACTTGGTTTGACAACCGCTAAGCCGCACGATATAATATTTGCGTTGTTTTTTGGTTTACCGTGTGAAAGGAGCCCTTTATGAAACGCGTTTCCGCCCTTGCGCTCGTGCTGCTTATGCTGCTCGGTGCGCTGCCCGCCCCCGTCCGCGCCGCCGACTATTCCGATGTGCCGCAAGGCAGCTGGGCGCGCACCATTATCGACAAAGCCGCTACCTATACGCTGATGGAAGGCGTGGGCAACGCCAAATTCGGCTACGGCGCATCGATTACACGTGCCGAATTCATCACCGTGCTTTGCCGCATGTTCGGCTGGGAAAGCGTGGACGCGTCGGCTCCGTCTTTTGGCGACGTTGCCGCGGGCAAATGGTATGCCTCTTACATAGAAACCGCCCTGACGCACGACGTATTGGACAAAGGCAGCGCGTTCCGGCCGGACGAGCCGATTCGCCGCCTTGACATGGCCGTGATGCTGGTTCGCGCCCTCGGCTATCGCCAGCTGGCCGACAGCGCCGAAAAATTCTCGCTGCCCTTCGGCGACGTAACCGAAAGCTGCGGCTATGTTGCCGTTGCGTATGATATCGGCATGGTCAACGGTACTGGCAACGGACAGTTCATGCCCGACGCCCCCGCCAAGCGCGAGGAAGCGGCCGCCATGCTCGTACGCGTTTACGAGCGCATGACGGCGCAAACCGACTGGCTGCACGGCTTCTACGCCTTTTCCTCCTACGACCAGCGCTATTTGACGCGCGATATGGACGCCGTCAGCGCTGGCTGGAGCTATATCACCTATTCCGCAGAGGGCGGCGTTGTACTTAACACATCGGCCGGCGCGCACCATTTCTCCATCCCTCCGTCTTACGAGAGCATTCTTAATTATCTGGAGGAGGGCGGCACGCCCCTTAACCTCAAAGGCGACGCGGGTTTACGACCGCGTGGGCAAAAGCCCCTATGCGGGCGTGACCATTGACTTTGAAGCGCTGCGCGGCGAGGAGACAAAACAGGGACTTAACGCGTTTCTTGCCGAGCTTGCTCCGCGCCTCAAGGCTGAGGGCATGACACTTTATATCTGCGTGCAGCCCGTCGCCACCACCGGCTATTATGACGGTTTTGATTACAAGACGATCGGCGAACTGTGCGACAAGGTGATTCTGATGGCGCACGATTATCAGGCAACGTCGCTCGTAGGCTTTGTCGGCACCGAATATTACAAAACGACCGCGCTTACGCCGTTTAACGCCATCTACTACGCGCTGCGCGCGCTGACCGACCCGCAGACCGGCGTTGCCGACCGCAGCAAGCTCGCGCTTGCCCTCAGCTTTGGCAGTGTGGGCTGGAAGATCAAAGACGGCAAGCTCGTCGACCCCACGCCCGTCACGCCCGCCCCTTCGACGATATACAAAAGGTTGACGCAGCCCGGCTCGGTCATCGGCTGGTCGGACAAATACCGCAACCCGTATGTGACCTATACCACCGAGGAAGGGCAGGATATTTTCCTTTGGTATGAAGACGCGCGCAGCGTAGGTGACAAGGTACGACTTGCCCGCCTGATGGGCATTACCGGCGTTTCGCTGTGGCGAATCGGCAACATTCCGGACTATGCGGACGCCGGCATCGAATACGACGCTTTTTCCGCGGTGAAATGACATCAAACGTATCGGGCGTACTTTGGTGCGCCCGATAACTTTTTTGCCGAATCCAAGTGGAAAGAAATTGTTTTGCCCATACGCAAATAAACGCTTGAATTTTTTCTGATGCCCTTGTATAATAGAAAAAGATCATGCAAGGAGGAAGCAACATGGACGATATAGATGTAAAGATTTTAAAATGTCTCAAGGCCAACGCGCGCGAGAATGCCTCGGTCATCAGCGAAAAGGTCAGCATGTCGGTGTCCGCCGTGATCGAGCGTATCCGCAAACTTGAAAATTCCGGCCTGATCCGCCAGCATACCACCATCATCGACCCCCAGAAAGCAGGCAAGGACGTAACAGCATTTATTTCGGTCAGCCTCGAGCATCCGAAGTATATCGACCGTTTTACATCGTTTGTACGCGAAAATCGTGAGATTTTAGAGTGCCATTATGTTACCGGTGATTTTGACTTTTTCCTCAAGGTTGCCACCGACACAACCCATTCTCTGGAGCGGCTGCTTAACGCCGTAAAAAGTGTAAGCGGCGTCATGTCGACCCACACGGTTGTCATTTTATCGACGATGAAAAACGAATATTCCGTCGATCCTGACGAGCTTCTGAAGTAATTCGCCGCTCCCTTTATGCGAAATATCAAAAAATATATTTATTTTTCTTGACAAATTCGTAAAATCGCATATACTATAAACTAAGGCTTGGGAATTTTTTTGACAAATTCTTCCCGCCTGTCTTCTTGCTTTCAGGTGCTTATGGATACCATACGGCATGAGCCGCATATCATAGATGAGGACTTCCTCGTCGCAGAATACGCACGCCTTGTGCGCCGTGTCATCCGTCCCTATTTTTTAGCGGGCGGTGACTACGATGACCTTTACCAAGAGGGCATGATCGGCCTTTTGCGTGCTGTCCGCAGTTACGACGCGGCGCGAAACCCCAATTTCGAGCCATACGCCGTTCGCTGCATCAGAAACCGTATTTTCGATGTTTTGCGCGCACAGAAAAAAGAGAAGCTCAGCAATCAGCTCGTTTCAGATCAATGGCAAGTCTTCGCAGAGCGTTCAGCAGACGGTTCCCTTGCCGGCCCCGAGGAAGCGGTTTTGGCAAGCGAATCCGAGCAAGAGATTCGGGAAAACCTCTCCGGCCTGTTGTCTGCTTTTGAGGCGTCTGTCCTTGACTCGTATCTGAGAGGATACACCACTTCGGAAATCGCAAGCCGCCTGGGGCGAAGCGCGAAATCCGTGGACAACGCCATCCGGCGCATACGGTGCAAGCTGGCACACGAACTGACCCACGGCGACAGCAGGAATATCCCTGTTCGCATAAATCCACCACCCAGAACATTGGGGACAAAAGAGAGGTAAAAACCATGTACGAAGACAAGACACTGAAATGCAAAGAGTGCGGCGCTGATTTCGTTTTCACCGCCGGCGAGCAGGAATTCTACGCTGAGCGCGGCTTCCAGAACGAGCCGCAGCGCTGCAAGGGCTGCCGCGACAACCGTAAGAACGCCGCCCGCGGCCCCAGAGAGTACTTTGCCGCTACCTGCGCCGCTTGCGGCAAGGAAGCCAAGGTTCCTTTCGAGCCGAAGACCGACAGACCCGTCTACTGCAGCGATTGCTTTGCAAAGCTGAAGGAACAGGGCGAGTAAAATTTGCATAGAAATACCCCCGACGTTGTCGGGGGTATTTTTTACTTAAAGGGGGAGCTGCGCTCCCCCTTTAGATCCTCCACCGCCGCGTTGCGGCGTTTCGCCTCTTTCTTGAGAAAAAGAGGCGGGTTAGCGTGTTGATTCGGCGCGCATGTCGCCGAATTAACGGATGGGTTAAGCACTTTGGGCTTTGGACGGCAAACGAGGAGATGCTATGCATCTCCTCGTTTGATTTTTACTTAATATAGCTTAAACAGCAGCGCCGCGAATTCTGCGCGCGTAATTGGGTTGACGGGCAGCACGGTGTTCGTGCCGCCCGCGCCGCTGACGACGCCCGCGCCCCACAGCTCTGTAATGTGCTCGCGCGCCCATACGGGTACGTTGGCCCAGTCGTCAAACGACGGCGTGCCGTACGCTGCGCCGCGCGGCAGTGTGCGTCCCATAATGGTCATGACCTGCGCGCGGCTTGCCTCGCTCTGCGGCTTGAAGACGGGCACGCCATGATATGCACTGCCCTTCATCACGCCCATCGCGTAAAGCGCACGCACATGGGGCAGCGCCCACGGTGCAATTTTTCCCGCGTCGCTGTACGGCAGTGCGACAGCGTCATACTTTGAGGTGTCTACGCCCAGATAGCGTGAAATAAGCGTTGCTGCCATCTCGTTTGTCGTGTTGCGCTGCGGCATAAACTTTTTGTCTGCCGAAAACACGCCCTTAGCGCACAGGAACTCGGCATAATCGCGCGCCCAATGCTTTGCGATGTCGGCAAACACATGCGTCTGCGCTTCACCCACCGCCTTGCTTGCGCGCGCCGTATTGTAGAAGCTGTCGCGCGCCGTAACGGTGACGCTGTGCTTCGCACCGTCAAGCGGAAGCACGGCGGTCAGCACGCCGAGCTCGGCGTCAAACTCAAACGGATAAGCCGTTCCGTCAACGAGCAGCGCAATCATGCCCGCCGTCAACGGCAGCGGATACGCATCGGTGATGAGCGCCGTGACCACGCTGTCTTCTACGGTCAGCGAAATGACGGGCGGCACCATATCAGGATCTGCCGAGGTAAACTGTGCCATCATCTGGTCGACGATAAGCGTGCCGCTCGTCTGGTCTGCCGTGCTTACCGAGAAGCCGCGCAGCTTCACAGCCCCCTTGGGCAGCGGCACGCGTACAAATTGCCAGCCCTCGCCGCTCAGTGTAAAGCCGGTGCGCAGCACGTTGCCCGCCGCGTCGACGAACTCGACGGCATAGGCACCGCTGCCCTGCGCAAACCATGTAACAGCCACCGTGCCGTTCTTGATCGGATAATAGGAGGCCGCCGTGCACGAGAGGCGTGCGCCTGCCTCACCTGCTGCGGGCGCAGGCGCCTGATAGGCAAACCGCAGGCTTCCAAAGCCGTAGCGTGCCGCCTCGGCCGCCTTGGTGATCTCTGCCGTCGCGCTTGCGCCTTCCAGTCCCTCGACGTCGGTCAGATAGTTGCGCTGGGTTTCAAATCCGTCGAGCAGCTCGGGCGCATGGCCGACCATAACGGGCAGCGTGACCGACACGCCCGCGTAGGTAGCCGTAATCTTCCCTCTTGCGCCGGGTGTCGTCACCGCGGTGAACACGCCGTTCGCGTCAATCGTACCAATACCGCCCGTGGCAGCGAACGTAAATTGCGTATCCTGCGAGGTAATGGTGCGCACACCGTCCGAGCAAAGCACATTGAGGTCGACTGTCGTGCCTGTTTCCATGTACAGATCGTTCAGCGGCGTGTCGGTGCCCGCCGTGACGAACGAAACGCGCGCGGGCGCGTCGGTCACGGTGATACGCGACGGCGTGACGTCCATGCCGGTCTGCACGCCGACGATGATCTGCCCTTTGGCTCCCGTCGTCAGCACATTGCCGCTCAGCGCACCGTCACCGCTGACAATCGAAAGCGCGCCGGTAAACGCGCCAAACGGAAAATAATCGCTGTTGCGCACCAGCGCAGAAAGCGTTACGTTTGCACCGGCAAGCACGGTCTGTTCGCGCGGGAACACCGTAACAGCAGATTGGGCGCCGTTCGGATCGCCTTTGTTGACGAACATAATGTAGTTGGCGCATTTGCGCGGTGTGCCGTCTGAGGGCAGCGAAATGACAGGCACGCGCATTTCTCCGTTTTCACGCGCCGACAGGATGCTTGATCCGCCGCCGTCCAAATTGATCACATTGGTGCAGCCCATACTCTTGAGCCGCTCGGCAACGCTCTTGAGGCTTGCGCCATCCGCCACGCCCTTTTGCCGTCCGTCGGCGACGATGATGGCAAAAGAGCCGTCTGGCCGTACGCCAAGCGCGGTGCGCGGTGCCGTTTCACCGGTGGCCGACGAGGTGAACGAGCCGTCGCGCAGTAGCATATCTCCCCCGCCGCTGGCAAAAACCACATCGTTCCAGCGCCTGTCGGGCGTTTCGCACGTCAGTGTCAGCGTCTGCCCTACCGTCAGGGTGGACAAATCGATTCCTGCGGTGCAGGCGTCGTCAAGCGAGAGAACCATGCGCCCCTCGTCGAGTGCAACGCCCCACGCGCCTTTGCTGACCGATGCGACGGTCAGCTGAATCGGCACGCCGAGCCGTAGCGTTTCACCCGCCGGCGCGGTGAACACCACGTCGGTACCCGGCGTGGTCACGCGCGTGTTGGCAGAAAAATCGCTGGTATACAGATATGCCCCCTTGGCGGTGCGCATTTTATTCAGCCCGGTCAGCGGGATACTTGTTCCATCCTGCGCCGTCAGGCTCATTCTCAGTGAGGGTGTGCCGCAAATCGCCGTGCCGTCTGCAAAAAAGCCCACGGCGTTCCACGCGCCGTCCGACACGCAGAGCCGCCCGTCCCGCACGAGCATGCCGGTCGGCACGCCGGTCGCCATGTCGAAAAAGTCCGCGTTGATTGCCGCCATCACGGTTTCGCCCTGCTTCTGTGCATATGTAATCGCTTCATTGACCGTCGATTTCCCATATATCTTAGAGCCGTACACCACCATGGGGCGTACTTTCTCATTGGGCGTATAATCGAGCACATAAGTCTGTCCTGCCGCGCCCGCATCGGTGTGATAGCGCCCTGATGTAAGCGTCAGCCCCGCTGCGACCGTATGGGTCTCGCTGTACTGGTGCATTCCGTCCTGTGCTGCGAGTGGCATCACACCCGCCGTGAGCGCCGCCGCCAGACAAAACGACACTGCACGTTTGCATAACTGTTTCATTCTCGCTCCTTTCACTGTTGACAAAGCATACCCGTTCATTCTACCTCGTTCTTAGGTAAAAATAAAGTGGCTTTTTGTGAACTGCGTAGAGGAAAAATCTGCGCCGCGCCTCATATTTGGCGGTATCGGCGCTTGCGGGAAGCTCCTCAAGTGCATAAAGGTAGGGCAATATCATGGCAAAGGATAACCAGACGCTCCTTTCTCGCATATTCCACCGTTATCTCATTGACGCAATGGGCGCAATGGCCCTCGGCCTGTTTTCTTAGCTTATCATCGGCCTCATGATCGCCCAGCTTGCGAAAATTCCCGGGTTTTCGTTCCTCGCTCCGCTGACCACGGTGCTGGGTGCGGCGTCGCCTGTGGTCGGATCGGCCATCGGCGTTGCCATCGCGTTTGGTCTGAAGGCGCATGGCCTTGTTGCTTTCTCGTGCGCCGGCGCGGGCGCCATCGGTTATATGGCGGGCGGCCCCGTGGGCGCGTTCATCGCCGCAATTGTCGGTGCCGAGCTCGGACAACTGGTATCGAAAAAAACGCCGGTTGATATTGTGATCACGCCGCTTGTCGTCCTCATCGCGGGCGGACTCGCCGGAAACTTCGTCGGTCCGTCGGTCAGCGCGGCCATGACGTGGCTCGGCAATGTCATCAACACCGCGGCTTATTTCTCGCGGGTTCCGATGGGCCTTGCCGTCGGCGCAGTCGTCGGCATGGTGCTTACGTCGCCTATCAGTTCGGCGGCTCTATGCATCTCCCTCTCTCTCGGCGGGCTTGCCGCTGGAGCGGCCACGGCAGGCTGTGCCGCACAGATGATCGGTTTTGCCGTCATCAGCTTTCGTGATAACGGCGTTTCCGGGCTTATCTCACAGGGTCTTGGCACCGCAAAGCTGCAGCTGCCCAACGTCATGCGGCGCCCGCAGATCTGGATCGCGCCCACGATTGCGAGCGCCGCTTGCGGTGCGCTCAGCGCGGTCTTCGGCATGGAAAACATCGCGGCGGGCGCAGGCATGGGCACGAGCGGCCTCGTCGGTCAGATTACGATGTACGGCGTGATGGCGCCGCAATGGGGCTCGGTCAAAATTGTCGCGCTCATGGTGCTAGTGCACGTCATTGCACCCGCGCTTGTCGCGCTTGCGGTCGACATGCTGCTGCGCCGCATCGGTTGGGTCAAATCGGGAGACATGAAGCTGCGCGATATGTAAATCGCGCCACAAAGGAGGCAAATCATGCGTCTTTTATTCAAACAACGATTCTTTTCCTGGCTTGACAGCTACGACATTTACCACGAAGACGGCAGCGTTGCCTTTACGGTGCGCGGCAGACTTGCCCTCGGCCATGCGTTTGAAATTTATGATGGCACTGGGCAACCCGTCGGCGCGGTCAAACAGGCGTGGCTTGCGTTTCTCCCCCGCTTTGAGCTTTACATCGGTGATGAGTGTGTCGGCGAAATGCGTAAACAGTTTGCGTTTTTCCGTCAATCGTATTTGCTTGACTATAAGAGCTGGTCGGTGGAGGGAGACTTTCTCGCGTGGGACTATGCCATCTATGACGCATCAGGCGCGCTTGTCGCCACGGCGCAGAAGCAGCTGCTCAACTGGACGGACACTTATGTGATCGACGTCACGCACAGTGAGGACGCGCTCGCGGCGCTCATGGTCGTGCTTGCCATCGACGCGGAGAAATGCTCGGATAACTAATGCAGAGAAAAGCCGTGAAGCAAATCGCTTCACGGCTTTTTGATACGGCTTGGGAACCAAACGTCCCCTTCGCCGTCTTACATATCGAGCACGCCCATGAGCACAATACCGGCCAGCGTGAGGAAAATGGTGGCATAGTGTTGCTTTGACAGCTTTTCTTTGAGGAATATACGGCTCCACAGCACGGAGAACACGCTGTAAGACGCGATGAGCGGCGCCGCCATGATGGCGTTTGCGCCGAGGGCAAACACATAGGCAAACTGCCCCGCCGTTTCGCACAGGCCGCCGATCAGCTTAGGCGCGTCGGCACGCGGCACGATGCGCTCACGCTTGATGCCGAATACATAGACGGCGGCGACAACAGCACAGAGCAGGAAGGTCAGCTCATAAGCGATGTTGGCCTGTGTCTCCTCAATATAGTGTTCAAGCAGGAATGCGTCCGTAAATGTACCGAGTGCATCGAGCACCAGATAGAGCAGCGGAAACAAGAGCGCCTTTGCCGAGCGGGCATATTTTACGTCAAGCGCCTCACGGCGCGCCTGGCGCATGGCATCACCCTGCCGCTTTTCCACAATGGCGAGAGAGAGAACGCCGGCACACACAAGCGCCACGGCAACAAACTGCATACCCGTCATGCGCTGACCAAGGAACGCAAAGCATAGAATGGCGACGAGCGCGCCGGAAGAGTTGCACACCGGAGAGGAGATCGAAAGCTCGATGTAACGCAGTCCGACGTAGCCAAACACCATTGAGAGAATGTAAAGCGCCGACGCGGGCAGGTAAACAACAATGTCCTGCAGCGAAAACGCGACGCCGCTCAAAAGCTGCACAATGGCATGCACGCCCATCACACCGCCGACGGCGACGACGATTTTCCAATGGCTGTAGCGGTCTTCGG